>JAGBDU010000048.1 GCA_017937285.1 Clostridia bacterium | reverse complement strand
ATGCAGCTAACGTTGTTGTAACTAACGCAATACTTGTAAGCGCTATTGTCGTATTCTTTTTTAGTTTTGTCTTTAGTTTCTTGCTTAGTTTCATTTCTACTCCTTCGTTAAATTTTTCGCTTTTGCTTTTATATAATATACATATATTATTAATATTTATATATTTAAATAATTAATATATATATAATTATCTATAGTTTTTTATATATTTTCAATACTACTATTTTTTATATTACAACCCAAAAATCCTTTGAAACATACGGAAAAAAGCACTTTCTTGAAAAAGTGCTTTTTTTGACATTTTATTTGTTTTTGTATTACATTTTTAATGAAAAATCCACTGTATCATACGGAGAGCTCGTTTTTGCCTAATTCTTATTTAGCTTCCACATTATCATCGGATGTTCTTTTATTCTTTCTATAATCTCATTATCATCAAATATTAGTTCAGGCTCATAAATTCCCTGGTTGAATTTATGATAAAATTCTTGTGCTTTGTCATCTATTACCAAAATATCGCTCAAATATTTTCTTACCATTTCCTTCATCATATCTACATTACTCTTTTTAGGATTTCTGTCTTTTAATGTTGGTAACAACCTTATTTTTATGTCTTGCTGATCCAATTTTTCTATTTTTTCTATTTTCATATTTTCCAGTTTGTAATGGTTAATTGCTACATATTCTAATATAAAACATTGTCTTAATAATTGTTTTTCTGTTTCATCAAACAAATTATATTTACTCAAGGTATAAACATCAAATAAATCTCTTGCTGTAGTTCTACTTAATAATGCACAAAACTTTGCTGCATATATTTCTATTGGATTTACACAATGAATTTTTAAATGTTTGTCCTTAAAAACATCTGTGCTTACCTCTAATTGTCTTGTTTCTAATATATGTACTCTATTCATATAATTTATCTCTATTTTAATGTTATCGGAATTTCCTTTTATATCTGTATATTCTGCAACAATAGAATTCAATGCATATACATTTTTAGATTTCCTATCATCTATTTTGTATCCATTCGCTTTTAAATATTTATATAAATTTTCTGTTATATATTGTCTTATTTCTGGCATTTCAACTTTTTTAAAGTTGTATGCTAAATCCAAATCTATATCAACGGAGAGTCTTGGAAAATTGAATATTGCTGTATTGATAGCTGTTCCACCTTTTAAAACTAACATTTTACTTAAAGTTTCATGATGATTTATCCAATCTAAAATATTGATTAATCTTTCTACTTTTTCTAAAGTAGAAGTAATAAATCCCGTTCTATCTGAAACTTCTTGTATATACTCTCTATATGTTTCTACCAATGCAAAGTACCTCCTCTTGTTAAAAATATTTTAGGAACTATTAAATTCCATCTATTTATACATTTATTTTCGTTTCTTTTGGTTTCATTATCAAAGTAATACCTTTTATCATTTATATTCTTCTTGCATTCTTCTATCACTTTTTTATCTACTCCAAAACTATCTTTTAATAATTCTAGCATGAATCCAACTTTTGCATACAATTTTTTAGAATGATAATGTTTTAAATATTCTAGTATTTTATCTCCATCTAGTTTTCCCATTAGCTCTAAGCAAAGAAGTAACTCTTCATCTCCTCCTGCTAATCCTGTTTTATCTATACAGTCTATAACTGTCCTTTCCTTATCTGTCACTCTTACCTTTTCCTTTTGTACTATTCCAAAATTATATCTACTATTGATAAATGTATAATCATAACCGTCAAATTCAAAATTTTCAAACTTATTTTTACTTGAAACATATACTGTATAAAACATTTGATTTTTTACTCCATAATAATCAAATGCTGAATGATATGATATATAGGAATCTTCTTTTATTTTAGATGCTATCATATATTGATCTGCTATTACGCTTTTATGCTCTATATCACATACTGCATACAAATTATGTTTTATTCTTTTGATATAACCATTTGCTAATAAATTTCTTATCAAGCTTTTCGCTGTATTTATATTTCCTGTTAATTTGCATACGTCATCAACATTAAATAGTTTTAATGATAATATTCTTTCATAATTTTTCATTTTTTTCTTTCCTTTGTTATTATTTTTAATTTAATAGTATTTATTTTTTAATACTTTTTAGTATATTTTAATAACATTGTAATACATTTTTTATAATATTTCAAGTATTTTTTTGAAATTAGTTATCATTTTTAACTTTAAAGTATTTGTTTTTTCATCCTTTCTATCGATTTTTAATTACTATTATATCTTAACTAAAATAGACAGCCATTTGGCTGTCTATTTTATCTAAAACACAATATAGGTATTTGGGTCTATGCTATGTCCTGAACCAGATGCACTTCTTAATTCAAAGTGTAAATGATGTCCTGTACTGTTTCCTGGATTTGGGTCGGTCTCCGGATCTCCTCCCTCTTTTCCTATTACTTCTCCTTGTTTTATGCTTTGTCCTACTGTTACATCAATTTCAGATAAGTGTGCATAGAAACTATATATCGTTTCCCCATTTACGATATGCTTGATTTCTACACAGTTTCCATATCCTGACTGTACTCCTGCATAGGTTACTTCTCCATCTACTACTGCTAGAATCTCTGTGTGATGT
>JAGBDU010000047.1 GCA_017937285.1 Clostridia bacterium | reverse complement strand
TTCATCTAACAAGTATACTGTTTTGGTTACTCCATCTTCGTTTATTTCATACATTGCACGTCTAAATTTTACTTCTCCCATTACTGTATTCACATGTGTTGTTCTTAAACCTTTATGCCTCTATTTCTTTGAATCTCTGGCATTCATTAACTTTTTATCATATGATTCTAACAATAATTTAAGTATTAAACATCCAAAAAAACATACAAATTTAAAAACTTTTTTCTCTAAAATATTGAACTTTAATTCTTTACTTGTTATAATTTCCTCAAACATGGTTATTTATCCTTTCGTTGTGTATTTTTAGACAACCACATTGTATTGGATTAACCATGTTTTTTCAATATATAATAAAAAATATGTAGACAAATTTTTATATTTTGCCTACATAAATTTTACACTAACGTCGAAATTTGTCGAATTATTAGTATTGTTATGCCACATTTTTTATTTTTCTTGTAAATTTACTAATTATTGGGTCTAATATTTTTATTTTTAACTCTTTAAACTCCTCTGTTCTGTAATATACTAGTAAATTAATTAAATTTGGAATAATACAAACAACTATTGCTTTTAGTATAAGCCCAATAATTCCCTCAATTTTAATTAATTGTGATACAAATAAAGTTATACATGTACTAATAGTAAAAACGATTGCATAAACACTATATTTTTTAAAATATTTGCTAACAGATGTTTTGAATTCATATTTGTGTATTAAATATGGGTCAATCCATGAATATGATACAAGTTGTGCTATTGCTGTCGCTATAAATATTCCTGTTACACCTATAGTCTTTCCCAATATAATAGAAAGTATAATATTTGTAACAGCTCCAATATATGGCGTTTTTCTTCCCTTTTTAAAAAGTCCTAAAGTTGTTCTAAATGTATAACCTGGATTTCTCATTCCTTCAATAAAAGCACTTATTGCTAATGCAATAGATACTGATATGCCTAATACATAGCTCTCTCCTAGCCAAATTTTTATAAATGGGTTTAATAATACAATGAAAGCAATTGTTACAAATGAATAAACTATATAATTAACAAATGTAATTTGGTAAAAAACTCTTTCTTTTTTTTCTGGATTTCCCATAGCATTAAGATTTCCTACACTTGCTGATACACCATTTAGGGCAGAATATACAATTCCTTTTACAGAATTTATTATCAAAACATAATTCGAACAATATCCAACTGTATTTACATTTATTAAAGCAGATATTAAGATATTATCTGTTCCATTCATTATTACTCCACCTAGTTTATATATAATTAATGATTTAACATTATCAAAAATACTTTTACTTTCTTTCCTATCTAATTTTTCTACATTCTTTTCTTTTAAATATGGATATAATTTATCTGCTTTTATTGAGATAACGACATTCTCAATAATAGTTGTACCTATTTGCACACACAAATATACAATATAGTTTTTTGTTATATATAAAAATAAAATTAGTAATATACTTTTTATTAAATAAAATATACTATCTATGTTATCTATAATACTTTGTTTTTGGTGTGCATATATTATTGACTTTTTATATGTAAAAAAATAAGAAACTGATGTATTAAATAAAAATAATATATATATATATGTTAAATTTTCTTTTATATTTGGAGCTTCTTTAATAATAATTCCTAAAAATGGTATTATACATAGTCCTAATAAAAAAACTATACAACCTATAATATTATAAGATTTTTTATATAATTTCATTAGGCTTTTTATTTTTTCTTTATCTTCATTTGCAACAGGTTTATACATACTAAATATTATAGCAGTTCCAATTCCTAATTCGGTAAATGATAAAATTGTTAATATATTAGTAAATAGTCCATTTACTCCTAAATATTCTGCATTTAATACTTTTATAAAAACAGTTTGAACAACAAAAGCCATTATACGATTTATAAACTGTACTATTGCTCCAGTTTTCACATTTCTAATTGCATTATTTGTTCTGTTTTCATTCATTTTTTTCTCCTTCTTTTATAGCTTCTACAAGTATCTCTAGTCCCATCCAAGAGTTATTTACTGTTTCAACTTTATTAAATTTTTTCTCATACTCATCCTTAAATATTTCTAATTTTGTTTTAAATGGAATTGTAATTATATTACAATCATTAATTAATCCTAAAATAAGAGCATGCATTCTTGCCGATATAATAATTTTACTTTTATTGATTAATTCTATGTAATCATTTATATTTGAATACTTTTTATATTCAATATTTTTGTCTTTGCATTTTTCCTTTAGATATTGGTAAAACTTCCAAGCTGTGTTTTCATCTATATTTACAGTACTTGTTATAATCACATTTTTTTGTTCATCTTTAATTAAATTAGACATATACTCAAAATATTCTTTTTCACTTTTTATATTTAATCCATTTTCTAATTGTTTACAATATCTTATTGGAACACATAAAATATAGTTTCTCACATTATTATTTTTATTTTTTGATTGACTAATAACTTTATTATATGAAAATACAACATCAGGATAATATAGTACACTTTTGTTATAATTTTCTTTGACTATATTATAAGTTTTCATATCTCTTACACTAATACTTGTAATATCTTTAATTGCCTTTTTATTTCTTTTTATAAGATACTTTGGCATTTCCAAATCCCCACTAACGCCAATAAGATGCAATTTTTTTTTATTTTTCTTAGTATATTTTGACCAAACATATAAAGCAGAGTTAAAACCTCTATGTCCACATAACAATTCACCTCCACCAATAACAATTGCATCGTATTCTTTTATGCTTTCAAGAGTTTTCTTCATTCTGTATTCATACAGTTTATCTAGAAAATACGGTATATGAAATATTACTTTAGTTAATATATTCTTTTTCTTTATATATATTTTTTTATCATCCCAAAAAGGACAAAAATCAACATCTATCTCATTTGTTTCAAAAAATTTTTGTATTGTATCTTTTATTGCAATATCGCCATAATTAGTAGTGTTACCTTGATTTATTAATAATATTTTTTTCATAAAAACTTTTTTCACCGCCTTTTTCCTTATAAAAATAATCTGAATAAGCAATTACAAATAACATATAGAAGCCATATGATGCAAGTGGTGCTTCAGTAATTGCCAAAATAGTATAACATATCAATCCCATTAAAACATACCATATTCCATTAGAAGTTATTTTACTATTTTTTATTTTATTAAATATTTTCATATATATTCCAAAAAATGCCATTAGAGCTAAGATGCCTCCAGATACCATAATTTCTAATAACATATTATGAGAATAATAATATGTTGATCCAATCAGTATGTTTCCATTATTAATATCCCATCCAAAGCCAATTATAGGTCTTTTCTTTATCATTTTTATTGCTACATCCCAAATTTCCGTTCTCATTGATAAATCTGCTGACTTATGAAATATTCCTTCTATAATGTTGCTAAAATAATATTGTATTCTAAAGAAAACTATTCCTATCGTAAATATTATTAATAAATATATAAAAATTTTTGCTATCTTAGCGAATGCTTTCTTGTTACAAATAAATAAAATTTGTACCATCAATATAATAAAAGTTAATAAACCCGTAGAAGAATCTCCTAATACCATTGTAAAAAAAGCAATAAAAAAATCAAATATTAAACAACACATATTTTTTACATTTTTTTCTATATTGTAATTTAATAAACCTAATATTACAAATGGTAATATAAAACCAATAAATCCATTTTTAGTATTCATAAAATAAAATTTATTATGATAATATTCTGTAACAAACAAACCATTTGGACAAGCTACTACTGATATTAGATTAATTAAAGCTAATACTCCTAATACGCCATGTCCAACTTTTATAAAAAGTTTTGCATTTTTTTGCATCGCTTGATCCACAAATAATACAAATGCCCATAAATACAACAAGGTTTTTAATACGCTAAATGTTTTTCCATTATTAATAATTGTACATATAAGCAATGCACAATAAAAGACTGATATATTCATTATAATTTTCGATTTTTTCTTTGATATAAATGAAAATATCAAAATTATAATAACAATAGCAATTTGCAGTATGTTATACACTAAATTCACCATTTTAAATTGACTTAGATAATTAAAAATACCAGGTTTGTAAAATGCCAACATAGTCAGTATTAAGAATATTTTTGAATTATATAAATCACTTACGCTGATTTTCATATTTATTCTCCCTTTTAGAATGATTTATATAAAAATTTTGAAGAAAATTTGATACATCCTTTATATCATAACCAGAATTAATTACAGCTTCAAAATTTTTATCATTGTTTCTACATATATTTTTTTCTTTCATTATTCTTATCCATTCATTTTTTTTATTAATGTCTACAAAATAAAAGTTATCAGTTATTTTAACTTCACTTGGAATATTACTTGATGCTATAATTGGTAACCCATTTGCTTGAGCTTCAATTAAAACAATTCCTAGACCTTCATACACAGATGGAAACCAAAAAACATCAAATGCACTATATAATTTATATACACTATCTGTTTCACCATATAATATTACTCTTTCTTCAATACCTAGTGATTTTATCTTTCCTAAAATTTCATTTTCTAAGATGCCCCCGCCTACCAGTATCAATACAGCGTCTTCATTTATTTTTGAAAACTGAGCAAATTGTTCTAATAGAAACATATGATTTTTTGAATACACAAATCTTCCAACATGACCTATTACATATTTATTTTCTATATTTAAACTCTTTCTAATTTCAGTTCTGTAATTATCATTGTATTTGAATTTTTTTACATCTATTGGATTTTTTACAACTATTGCTTTATTTTTATTTATTTTCTTTGTATACATCCATTCACAGGCCATTTTTGAGCATCCAAAAAAATCCGTACTATTTTTTGATACTAATAATCTTATTATATTTTGTCTTAATAAGACAGTCATTCTTCTTAACTTACCTACTTCTTTCTTATTTGAATTATGTGCTGGCTTAATATCATTAGCAATATGAGAATGTGCAATTCTACATGGTATTCCTGCCATTTTAGCAGCAATTATATCAAAAAAACCATTAGCACCAATACTTTGAAAATGTATAACAGAATATTTTTCTTTATTTTCTTTACAAAATTTATAAAACGATTTAGCTTGATTTAAAACATTTATAAAAGAATTTTTACTTTTCTTGAAATTTAATATTATTTTTTCTCCACCTAATTTTTTTATTTCTTTGTCATAAAACTCCTCTTTGTCCCTTGTTACCAAAAAATCAAAAATAACTTTTTTTCTATCCATTGCCTTGTAATTTGCAAATACAAATGCCTCTATTCCTCCAGAGTCAAGAACTCTCATATGTTGTAAAACTCTTATAGTTTTTTCTTGCATTTTAATCTCTTCTCCTTTCTATTTTTTATGGTACTAATTATTGCAACAATAATACTACAATGCACTCTTTCTAAAAAAATTATTATTTTTTGATTATTTGTTAGCATTCTAAAATTTACATTCTTAATTGCACTTTTATATGTACTTTCATTAATGAACTTACAATACGATTTGTATTTTTCCTTAAATTTAATTTTATTATCATAATGAAAAAAATACGAACTAGCTAATCCTGAAATTCTCGTTGCTTTCATCATATTAGCTGATTCAATGAATCTATTATCCTTCTTGTAAGTTTTATTAAATTCATCTATTCTTTCTATGAATTTTTTATGATATTCCATCCAATTTTTTTTATATTTATGCGTCGTAGAATTTGGACTAATTATAAAATTATAACCATCGTAATTATAATATCCTATTTTTTTTGCTTTTTCATAAGCATATAAATTAAATAATACATCTTCCCCATAATTGCAATCCTCAAAAAAATTAATTTTATTATTCTGTATCATATCTAATTTAAATAATTTTGCTGTAACACCACACGATAAGTATTGTACTTTATTCATCTTGTCATCAAAAAAATCTGAAAATAAATCTAAACTAAATAAGTCTTTTTCACTACCTTGCCTTATTATGCTATCTTCATTATATAGAACATTTTTTATTATTTTATTATCCTTTTTAAATACTTTATTTACAATACCTATATCACAATCATTTTTCTTTACGAATTCATGTAATACTTTACATATATTTAAATCAATATAATCATCTGAATCTACAAACATAATATAATTCGAATTTGCTTGTCTTATTCCATTATTTCTAGCTGCTGAAACTCCTTTATTTTCTTGGTGTATCAAATTTATTCTTTTGTCCTCTTTGCTCATCCTTTTACATAATTCATAACTTTCATCTGTTGACCCATCGTCGACTAAAATTATAGAAATATCATTAAAGGTTTGATTCATAATAGATTTTACACATCTTTCAATTGTATTTTTAGAATTATAAATTGGTACTACTATACTTATTTCGCTTCGCATTTTTTCACCTCTTAATGTTTAAACTTATAAATTATCCTTTTTATCAGTTCAAAAAAATATAATTTATATAGAACTTTTTTTATCTTATATTTTAATGTATTAGTAGATAAATTAAATTTTTCAATATCGTTATTTCTTTTAAATTCTTCATAGAATACTTCTCTCTTTGGATTATATTTAACAGGATTTAATATAGGATTATTTTCCTTTAAGATATTTTCTTTATAGTCTTTAATAAATACAAATTCATTTGAAATCAATTCAAGCATTTCTTTTCCTTTTTCTGTATGTACTATTACTGCACTTATTCCTTTATTATGACTTTTCTTTAATAATTTGGATGAACATCCCCAATAATCTCCAATTATTATATCTGCATTACTATTTGTTCCTTTATATTTGCAGTTGTAACAACTATTTCTATGTAATAAATCTTCTCCAAATGCAATAACATATGCATCTTCCGTAAAACTTAGCTTAGAAACTGAACTTTTATTTTTAAAGTCATACTTAGTGTACGGAGTAATCCAACCATATTTTCCTTTATATCTAAAATTTGCATCAATCATCTTAGACTTTTCTTTTTCTTCTAATTTTTGTTTATATATTTCCCATACCTTTGGCGATGGTGTTCCATGACATACTATGGCAATAGTGTATAAATTTTCACTATTAAAAGCTTTTTTTATTGCCGCTATTTGGCATGGTGTTCCACAAATTAATACTTTCTTATTCTCCTTTAGAATTTTATCTACTGAAGTATATATTTCCTGTATATCACTTTGAACATATTTTGAGCCAGCAATTTTTTCTATATTCTTAATATCATTGGTTACAATATGCTTTGCTTTCATATTTTCGTCCCATACACAACCAGCTACAAAATCCCCACTACTTACAAATTTTTTAGCCAACTCTGAAAAAATTCCACTTGAAGTATATTTTGTATAGTTTCTCATATCTTTTCTATACGCTGCTAAGATTTCGTCTTCGTCATTAATCGTATTATTTTTGAGTTCATTTAAATGAGGACATATTTTTTCACATAAACCACATTCAATACATTTTTCTTTGTCGATTACTGGTATTAAGAATCCTTCTGCATTATACGCCATTTCTATAGCATTCTTTGGGCATTTGTATTTGCATAATGAACAACCATAACAATGTTTATCAAATTCAAAATCAATCATTTTTTTCTCCTTTTAAAGCTTTTTCTAAAAATTCATTTGATTTATTTCTAATAATAGCCAACTGCTCTTTTGATTTAGAATAATCATAATTCATAAATTTATCAATATCTATACTAGAACTCTCTGTAACAATATGATCATCTAATTTTAAATTATTCAAAAGAGTGTACTTTCTATTTTCCTTTACAATTTTCCCATCTTTTTCATCAAATATTGCAATAAATGGCTTTTCAAAAATTATTGAGAAAACAGTCCCATGAAATGAATTCGTACATATAAATTCTGCATTTTTTATATACGCTAAGAATTCATCTGGTGCACAATCTATAATATACCTAAATCCAGACAACATTGATTTTGGGTGAAGTACTAAATTTATTACTGGCATATTTAATTTTTTAGATATTTTTTTTGTTACATTGATAGAATATTTTCTGCTGTTTACAGAGTAATATAATATATATTTCTTTTTTAAATTAATTTTCTTCATAACATTTTCCCAATCTTTTTTTTCTAATAACAAAGTTGGATCTAATGTTATTACTGAATCTAAACTTATACTATCTAATAATTTTTTCCCTTCATTTTCCCTTACTGAAATATTATCAAATTTTTTTAACCAAGGAATAAATTTTTCTTTATCCTTTAACAATTGAGTAGCATCATCTCCAAAAGATGCAGCATATGATATTCTTTTAAAATTTCCATCAAAATTCAAGAAAAAAATGTCATTTTTGTCTTGCATTTTTTCTGAATTATTCCATATCTGGTCACTTCCAACTACTATATAATCAAATTTTTTACTTAACTCCTTTACTTGATTTTCGTTTATACCAAATTGTGGATATATGTTTAAATCTTGTTCTATAAATTTCTCAAATTTATTATTTCTTTTTTTAATCTTATTAAAATAAAAAAAATTCTGAATATTTCTAGAAATTGTTGCAATATCCATTTTTTTAAAATTTATTATTGAATATTGTTGTTTTTGTCCATCACTTCTAAAGTTTATTATATATGTTTCAAATCCTAATTTTTGAATTTTTTCTTTTAATGCATATGCCTGTAATACAGCTCCATAATTATATGCTGCATGAAATGTTAATATTCCTACTTTTTTCATTTTTTTACCTCACGACTTCAAAATTTTTACAAAATTTTTATAATAATTATCTAAATTATACCCTTTTGCATATTTGTAACCATTTTTACAAATATTTAATCTATATGTTTCATTTTCTAGTAATTCATTAATACTTTTAGCTATATTTATTTTTAAATTTTCGTTATTTTCTAACACAACAGCAGCATCTTCTTTTACATATTCACTTATTCCTCCTACATTTGTAGTAATTAGTGCTGCTCCAGATGCCATTGCTTCAAGCATAGTCAGTCCAGCAGGTTCTTGCCAAATCGATGGTAATACTACAATATCTGCAATCTTATACATTTCGTTTATTTTATCATGATCTATGTAACCTGTAAATATAATATTATTCTTATACTTTTCACATTCCAATTTTAGTTTTTTAGTAAATGTTGTTTCAAAATTTATTTTACTAACAACACCTCCAACAATTACTAGCTGATATTGATTTGTATTTATATATTCCAGTGCTTCTACTAGTTTTAATATACCTTTTTCTTCTACTAATCTTCCTGTATACATAATTATTTTTTTATTTAAATCTATTCCATATTTATTTTTTATACTTTCTTTATCAACATCTTGATTAAATTTCTCCACATCTATACAATTTTTTAAAATAGATATATTTCTATCATTTATAAAATCAAACTTATTTTTTAAGTGCTCCTTTATAAAATTACTTATGCATATAAAATTCTCTGTTTTCCTAATAACATCATCACACTTGTATGTTTTTCCAATTTCATTGTGACAATGATAAAAGTATTTTCCTTCATATTTTTTATAATTTTTTTTCCATTTTAATGCTAAATACTGTGTTGGATGATTTTCCAATATTACCTTATCATAATCATTTTCTTTTAATTTTCGACTAACTTTTTTTAAATAATGCAATCTTTGCAATAAAAATCTATAACTATGACTATTTTCTTTTTTTAATATATTTTTTACACACCAATAAATACATTTGTCGAAAAGAACTGCAAACTTACTTTTTTTTATAAAACAGAAGTTAGTCTTTTTATATTGTAATGCCATGTTATTTGATTCTTCATCGAATATACTAAAAACTTCTATTTCTAAATCACCATATACTTCATTCTTTTTTAATAAACTTTCAACTAGGCTTTCAACCGCCCCACCCTTGCTTGATGGTATTGGCAAAAAGCCCGAACTTATAATTGCAACTTTCATATCTTTCCTTTCATCTATCCATTTTATTAATTATCTATTACTATTATCGTACAATTTTAAATATTGTTTTTCTAATTTTATTGATTCTTGTTTTATATCGTATCCAGCATTTACAAATTCATCAATACTTATATCTGATTTTTCTCCTATATTATCAATTGCTGATAATATACAATCTACCCATCTTTGAATAGGTGATGATAGGTCTAAAAATTCCATTTTTTTTGTAACCTTTGCTACTTTTGGAATTTCAGTTGATACAATACATAGGTTTCCTGCAGCTTGAGCCTCAATTGCAACCATTCCCAACCCCTCATATAAGCTTGGAAATAAAAATATATCAAACGCTTGATATATTTCATTAACATCAGCTCTTTGTCCTAACATTAATACATAATCTTCAATGTTTAATTGCTTAATTTGTTGTTCTATTTCCTTTTTTAGTGGTCCTTGACCTACTAAAATTAACTTTGTATTTATATTTTTTTTATGTACTTCATTAAATATATTTATCAGAAATTTGTGATTCTTTTGTTCAACAAACCTTCCAATATGACCCAAAACTATTGTATCTTTATCAATCTTTAATTCAGCTCTTTTGTTTTCTCGTATTTTTTCATTATATATAAATTTTTCAAGATTAATTGCATTATTTAATATATATATATCTCCGTTTTCAAATTTTTTATTTCCAAACAACCATCTTCCAGCGTGTTCTGTACAACAAAAATAATTTGTCGCATAGACTTTAGAGAATGGCTTTAATATAGATTTAAAAAAATTCTTTTTCCATTCTTTTTTATTTGTTGTAGAATGGGAATGTGCAATTCTTATTGGAACACCTACTTTTTTTGCAATTCTTAATGGAAATACAGAAAGTGCATTTATATGTGAATGCACTATCTTATAATTACCCTCTCTTAAAATTTTTTTTAAAACCCTTTGATATTTGAATAACTTTTGATAAGGTGGTATTAATATTACTTTTCCTCCCAATGCTTTAATTTCTTCATATGGTATGTTGGTTGAATCTTCATCACAAATAAAGTCAAATTGAATTTTTCCACGATTCATAGCTCTATAATAATTCATAATTACAGCTTCAACTCCACCACCTACCCATTTTCCAATAATTTGAGCAATTCTTATTGGTTCTTGATTATCTTCCATTTAAAAACTCCCTTACTTTAACTTACTTTTATTTCGCACCTTTACTTTGTAATACTGATACTACAGTCCACATCAATATTTTAAAATCAAACCATAACCCCTTATGTTCTTCATAAAATCTATCCAACTTACAACGATTTTCGAATCCTACATCTGACCTTCCTCTTGCTTGCCATAGTCCTGTTAGTCCTGGTTTGTTTTTTATTACATCGTTATAATATTCACCCATATCTTCTTTTTCTCTAGGTAAATATGGGCGAGGACCTATTAATGACATCTTTCCTGTTAAAACTGCAACAAATTGTCCGAATTCGTCTAGGCTTGTTTTACGTATGAATGCTCCTACTTTGGTAACCCTTGGATCATGCTCTAATTTTTTATTTTTTGTATATTCTTCTCTTATTTTTGGATTTTCTTTCATTAATTTTTCTAACACTTCTTCTGCATTATTTACCATGCTACGTACTTTTAATATTTCTATTTCTTTTCCATCTTTTCCTATACGTTTTTGTTTAAATAAAACTGGTGCGTGATCTCCTTGTTTTAAATATGCTATTTTTACTACTGCCATTATTGGTAATAATAGCATTGTTCCTACTAGACCTGCACATATATCTACTGTTCTTTTTACAACTTTATATACTGCTATTCTTGTATCATATTTTATTATTTGCAATGCTCTATAAGCCTTTGATACTTTTTTTAGTGATTTTATTTTACCTTTTACCATTGATTTAGATATTACTTTTTTTTCGCAGGTTTCTTCAATCCCTGATATTACTTTTTCCATAAAAATCCCCCGTTTTTTTATTTTACATCCTATTATTATCACTTTATACAATACGCATTACTTATGTATACTTGGTTGGTGTTAAAAAAAATGATTATTTTTTTCATTTTATCTTATTTTTTGCTTTTTTTCGATTTTGTCGTTGCCTTCTATTAAACTATATTTTTCTATTTTTGTCAATTGTTTTCTGCATTTTTTAATTGTTTTTTATTTTTTTACATTACTTTTTTTATTTGATAAAATCATAAATAAAAAGTTATTTTTTAATATTAGTTGTATCGTTTTCTTGTTTTATGTTAATTTGTTTTTCTCTTTGATTATACTATTGTTAATATAAAAAATAAAGAGCCACTTTTTAGCAGCTCTTCCAAAAAATAAAAATTTACATTTCTTATTAATATTAAAAATTTTCAGGTACTAAATACTTATTCAAAAAGTTTTAGTTGTTTTCTATTATTAATTATTAAGAAACCTGTTTCGTCCATTTGTATTGATAAATTTCCACTTTCAAAATCTGACCGGAATGTATCAATCAAATTTTGTGAAATTCTGGCTCTTTTATAGTATTTAAGGATATTCTCCTTCATATTATACGTATAAATGCCATTATCGCCACAATAACATGTTACAATGACTTTTGCAGGACGAATCAAAAGCCAATATCCATTACGCTCTTTACTAACGTAATATCCTTGTTTTAAAAAATAGTTGATTGAACTATAATTTCCTTGATGTTCAACGCTACTTGATGAAACGTATTTAACATCAATCCGTTCTGCCTTAAACATAACGCAGAACCTCCTTTCAAAATTTTTTTGATTGTATCAAATTTATGATGATAAGTCAACTTTATGTGAAATTTTTTCACAATTCACTTTACATTTTACCTGTTTTATTGTAAGCTATAGAATATATATTTTAGAAAGAAGTGATAATTTTGTTAAAAAATGAAAATAATTTTGAAATAAAACCGAAGAAAAAAATGAATTTATTCTTAAAAAGCCTACTTATTTTATTCATATCAATTTTAATAATAGTAATTGCCGCCGTAACAACAGGCTACTTTTATTTAAAAAATAAATTAGGAAAAATAGAATATATCGATTTAAAAAGCTCAGATATAACAGTAAATGAAGGTATTGATGATTCTTTATCTACATACCGAAATATAGCACTTCTTGGAATAGACGCCAGAGCAGATACTTTTGGCACCGGAAATAGAAGTGATTGTATTATGATTTTAAGCCTAAATGAAAAAACAAAAGATGTAAAAATTGCATCAGTTTATAGAGATACATATTTAAAAATTGATGGACACGGATTAGATAAAGTAAATCATGCTTATTCTTATGGTGGACCAAAACTTGCTTTAAACACTTTAAATAAAAATTTAGATTTAAATATTACAGAATTTGTTGCTATTAATTTTGATACAGTTCATACAGTAGTAGATAGTGTTAATGGTGTTGAAATGACTTTAGATTCTCAAGAAGTAAAATATATTAATGGATATATAAATGCTCTTAATAAGCAATTTGGTACATCTTCTAGCAATATTACTACTCCTGGTCAATATACATTAGATGGTGTACAAGCACTAGCTTATTCTAGAATTCGTTATACAGATGGTGGAGATTATAAACGTACAGAACGTATGAGAGATGTTTTAATGGCTGTATTTAACAAAGCAAAATCAATGGGAATTGGTGAACTAAACAATTTAGCAGATACTATTTTACCTCATGTTTCTACTAATATTAGTGAAAAAGAAATAATGAGCATGATTCCAAAAATTGCTTCATTTAATGTTATTGAAGATTTTGGTTGGCCTTATGAAACAGAGGGTATTCTTAAAGATAGATGGTATGGTGTTCCAGTAGATCTAGAAAGTAATGTTTCTAAATTACATGAACATTTATTTAATGAGGTAAATTATGTTCCTTCTGATACTGTAAAAAATATTAGCAAAGATATAATTAAAAGTACTGGATATACAAAATAACACTTGAATTTTGTTGCTATAATAAAAAAAGAAAACAGATTAAAAAATGAACTTTAAGGTTTCACTTTAATTACTGTTTTCTTTTTTTTGCTTATATTCCGTAAATTATTAGATCTACAATTTGCTTGTCAAAATAGAACTGAATATTTACTTCTCTTAATGCATCTACTACGATGCGCAAGCGTTTTTCCAAAGTTGAAGCTGATCTTAATTTTTTATAGTCTATAATACTATGCTTTAAAATTCGATAGCTTTGCTTTGGCGTACATAAAACTAAATCAATGCTTGGTTTAGTTTCTTCACTTAAATGAATAATATTGCCCTCTGAAAAATAGCTGATTACTACAGTCCGTTTCTGAAGCTCTTCAATATTCATTTGAAGCCATTCTTTTTTAGTTGTCATTTGTGGTTTCCTCCTAAATAGTATTTTCTAAGATGTTTTTTCAAGATGTTAACATGGAAGTTATTTTTTTACTTGCAAAAAACAAATAAGAATATAAAACAACAATTATATAAATTGCTATTTTATATTCTATGCACAAATTCTTATTTTAGAACTCCAAAAACTCCTAAAATTAAAACAATTATACCAAGTACAATTCTATATTTACCAAATACTTTAAAGTCATGTTTTTTAATATAGTTCATTAGGAATTTTATTATAAAAACAGAAACTACAAATGCAGTTATCATTCCAAGTAAAAGTGCTATTATTTCTGTTCCTGTAAAACCTAATCCAAATTTCATAACTTTTAATAAACTTGCTCCAAACATTACTGGTACAGCTAAATAAAATGTAAATTCTGCAGATACTTTTCTAGATATTCCAATTAGTAAAGCTCCTATTATTGTTGCTCCTGAACGTGATACACCTGGAAATATTGCTGCTAATAATTGAAATCCACCTATTATTAGAGCATCTTTATATGTAATTGACAATATACTGTTTATTCTTGACTTTCTTCCTTTATGCCAATTTTCTATTACTATAAATGCTATACCAAATACAATTAATGCTATTGCCACACATGTTGGATTATAAAATAGCTCTTCAAATTTTTCGTCAAATAATAATCCTATTACAGCTGCAGGGATACATGCCACTAATATTTTTCCCCACAAATTTGTTATATTTCTATCTAAATGTGATAATAATCCATGATTTGAAAAACCTTTTCCCTTTTTGTTTGTAAATGGCCAGATATCTTTAAAATATATTAATACAACGGCAAGTATTGCACCTAATTGTATTACTACATCAAACATATCAAAAAAGTTTTCTGATACGTTTTTAAATTTCATAAAACTTTCTAGTAAAATTAAATGACCTGTGCTACTTACTGGTAACCATTCGGTTATTCCTTCTACTATACCAAATATAATTGCTTTTATAAAGTCCATTATTTTTTTATTCCTCCTTGTTAGTTATTTTATTTCTTTTCTACTAAAGTTATTACATAATGATAATCATAATAATCTGTTTCAAATGATTGTTGACTTATATATGTGTAATCATCGTTATCGAATAATGATTTATAGCATGTATCAGAATCTCCATCTATTATCCATATTCTTCCAGATAACTTATTCATAAAATCTTTTGTTATGTATGTATCCATTTGTGGTGCATATGCTTTATATGCTTCTTGTACTCCCCAATCTGGCTCATTATAATAATATTGTTTGTTGTTTGGAAAATTGACTGTTATTACAGCTCCTTCCCATACATTTGTATATACTATATAATCACCTTCTTGTATATTGCTATTTAAATATTCTATTTGTTTCATATTTTTACTACTGTAGTTGTCTTTTATCATTATAATATTACTTGATATTCCTAAAATTGATGTTATTAGGCATACTGCAACTATTATTTTTTTGTTTTGCTCTTTTGATAATATAAAACTTAGTGTAAATATATATAATCCTGTTATTACAAATAAATAGCGATAGTATAAAATTGATGTTTGAGCAAGTGCTGTTAATATTAATGCTGCTAATATTATTGCTAAATATATTATTATTGATAATTTTATTGGTAGTATATCTTCTTTGATTTTTCTTAATTTATGTATTTTCACGCCTAAATAAATATACAATATTATTGATATACAAAAACCTACATAATAGTTAATATTTCCTATATATTGATAACTCAATAATTCCATTAATGTACCTGGAAATTCAAATCCTATCCAAAAACCTTTTGATACATGTTTTAACTGTGATACAAAATACATAATCCATGGAATATATAATATTACTTGTATTATCCCAAATACCAATATTCTTGTTGTTGATTCTTTTCTATGATTTTTTATAAAATTAAATAACATTATTAAATTTATTAATCCTGCTACCATTAGTCCGTAATAATGAGTATATATACAGGCTAAGCTTGTTATTTCAAATATTATCCAATTTTTCCATGATGTATCACCTTTGTAGATTCTATATCCGTATATAGATAAAATTGTTACTAGTAATATTGCTAAAGAATACATTCTTATTTCATTTGAAAATATGCATATTTCTGGTAGAAATAATGAAAAAAATGAAAATAATATTCCTGTTTTTTCTCCAAAATCTTTACGTATATGAGTATATCCTAATATGCTTAATAATGCTATACATATTAATGAAAATATTCTGTATGCTACTATATTTCCTCCTGCTATTATGTTTATTAAGCTTAATATCCAATAATATAATACAGGATGTACATCATGACCTCCAATATTCCATATTTCTCCCCAATTATGTGTTGCCAAAGCTACCGAATAGCTCTCATCAAACCAGAGATTGGAATGAAATATTCCTATTGAATTAAATAATATTCCTACTATTATAAGTAGTATATGCATATTGTTTATCGTAATCTTTTTTTCCATAAAAATTCACCTCTATTTTTGGAAATGGGGACGGTTCTCTTTTCCCATTTTTGGGAATTTGGGACAGTCTTGTGACCTTTGAACTTTAGGGACGTTCCTTAAAGTTCACAATTAATTTAAATTGCAAATTCCAAAGTTTCCTCATTTTTTCATATTATGAACTTTAAGGAACGTCCCTAAAGTTCACTTTCTTGTTATATAACTTTTACAAATTTATTTTTTCCAAATTGAATTACAACTTCACCTTTTATTTCTATTTCTGCATTTATGTCATTTATAACTTCTGAATTTACTTTTACTCCATTTCCTTGTATCATTCTTCTTGCTTCACTTTTTGATGTTGCAAATCCTACTTTTGTTAATATATCACATAATTTTATTTTTGTTGCTTCATTACTTAAATTTACTTCTTTTATGTTTTCTGGAATTCCTCCTTTTGCTACTTTGCTATATCTTTCTTCTGCTTGTTTTATAAATTCTGCTCCATGGTACATTGTTATTATTTCTTCTGCATATTTTTTATGTGCTTTTATTATATCTTCTTTTATTAGTTGTTCTGCTTCTGCTAAATCTAAATCTGTTGTTAATTTAAAATAGTCGAATAATACATCATCTGGTATTTTCATTGCTTTTTCATACATTGTTTCTGGTGATTCGTCTATTCCTATATAATTTCCAAGAGATTTACTCATTTTTTCTTTTCCATCTAAACCTACTAGTAGTGGGAATGTTATTACTACTTGTGGCTCTTGGTCATAATTTTTTTGTAGCTCTCTTCCTACTAAAAGATTAAATGTTTGGTCTGTTCCTCCTATTTCTATATCTGCATTTATTGCTACTGAATCATATCCTTGCATTAATGGATAGAACATTTCGTGCATGCTTAGTGGTAAGTTGTTTTCGTATCTGTTTTTGAAGTCGTCTCTTTCTAACATTCTTGCTACAGTATATTTGCTTGCTAGCTCTAATACATCTTTTAAATTTAGTTTTGAAAGCCATTCTGAATTAAATACTATTTTTGTTTTTTCTGGATCTAATATTTTTGTTACTTGTTTAAAATAACTTTCTCCTGCAGAATGTGCTTGCTCATATGTTAAAGCTGGACGTGTTTTACTTTTTCCTGTTGGATCTCCTATCATTGCTGTGTAATCGCCTATTATAAATACTACTTCATGTCCCATTTCTTGAAATGTTTTTAGTGCTCTTAAAACTACTGTGTGTCCTAAATGTAAATCTGGTCTACTTGGGTCTGCTCCTAGCTTAATTATTAATTTTTTACCTGATTTTAATTTTTTTTCTAAATCTTCCTCTGAAATAATTTGTACTGATTTGCGTTTGATTAAATTTAATCCTTCCATTTTTTTACCTCCTTTAATTTGGGTGTGTGTGTGGAAATTGGGACGGTTCTCTTTTCCCATTTTTGGGAATTTGGGACAGTCTTGAACTTTAAAATTTTGTCTGAACTTTAGGGGACATTCCTTAAAGTTTGAGACTGTCCCAAATTCCCAAAAATGGGAAAAGAGAACCGTCCCAATTTCCACAAAAAAGCTAATCCATCCTGTTTAAAGGACGAATTAGCTCGTGGTACCACCTTTATTTACAAAATTTTACTTTTGCCTTATTTAGATTTTCGCAATCTTTTGCGTAACTACTATAAGAATTGTAATTCGATTTCTATATTCTGATAATTTACACCTGCCATTATCTCTCTTTATTTTGACTTATAGATTTCTACTTGGTTTCTTTTTTGCATAGTTAATTTAATTATTTTAAATGTTAACATTTTTGTTATTATTTGTCAACAGTAAAAAAAAGAGATTTTTTTTGAAATTTTGCTACATGATTGAATAAATATATAGAATTTTATCAAATTTTGTAGAAAAAGGTAACATAATTTTTTTACTTTATATGTTGACTTATTCGCTTTTCTGTTATATAATTAAGTTCCATTACTTGGATAATATGCCGTTCGTAATGCAAAAATAATGATAGGAGGAATTCCAATGCATGTAATTGATTTATGTGATTTGGCTGCATTTGCAGAGATCGCAATGACTGCAGGCGTAGAGGAAAATTTTAACAAAGGTTCTTTGGAAATTCATGGTAACACTGGTTTCCTTAGAAACTTTGCAGAAATTTTTTCTGCATTGGGCTTTATTGTAAAAGCCAATGAAAATGCAACAAGAATTTCTGTTGCTCTCGCCTAAACCTATCGGGGCTGACAAAACTTGCAGATGCAATTTTTGTCAGCCCTTCTTTTTATAATATCTTAATTATTTTAATCTATTCTTATTTTTATTACAATATTTTTATTAGCTCTCCCATATTTTTACCTTGTACCTTGGGAATTTCAATTATCTCAAATTTTGAAACTTTATCTCCAAATTGTATTTCTACTATATCTCCTACTTTTACTTCATAACTAGGCTTTACAACTTTTCCATTTACAGAAACTCTTCCATTATCTGCCGCTTCATTAGCAACAGTTCTTCTTTTTATAACTCTTGAAACTTTTAAAAATTTATCTAATCTCATTTATTTTCTCTCCTTTCTTTATGGGAAATGGGGACGGTGGGAAATAGGGACGGTTCTCTTTTCCCAGAATTGGGAAAAGAGAACCGTCCCCATTTCCCCCGTCCCCATTTCCCTACCTATTTACATTCAATCATTTTATTTAAATACACAGAATATATAAATTTTTTGTCAACGTTCTTATTTAAAGCCTGACTTAGTGCTTTTGTATATATTTCTAATTGCTTACTATATTTTTCAGTTAATTTATTTTCTTCTCCATGATTTAATCTATCTGTTTTATAATCCACCAATACAACTTCATCATTTTGATTTATATAATATAAATCTATAATTCCTTGTACTAATATATTATCATCAGAATCATTATCATATATATCTTTTGATTTTAAATTTATATAAAATGGTTGCTCTTTAAATACTTTTTTTGCATTTTTTAGCTCTTGCCATAATTCAGATTTTGTGTATTCTACTAGTTTGTTTATGTTTATACTTTCCGCTTCTAGCTTGGTTATAATGTTTTTATCTACCATATTTTGTACAAGCTCTTGTATAGATGTTTTTGTATATTCTTTATTTTGGTCTAGCTTTTGGAAACATAAATGCATTAAAGTTCCTTTTTGGGCACTTGATAATTTTTGCTCTTCGTTTAGGAATTTTGGTTTTGCAATTTCTGGTTTAAATTCTTTTTGCTCAGATATTTCTTCTAAACTTACTATATTTTCTTCATTTTCTAGCTCTTTTATTTTTGTTACAGATGTTTTTGTTGGTATTACTACAGAATCCATATAGCCATATATCCATAATAATTTTTTCTTTAAATCTTCTATATCTGATTTTTTTACATTTTTTGATCTTGTTTCTAGCTCTTTGTATATTTCTCTTGTTTTAGTTTGCTCCACTTTTTTATCGAACTCTTTTATCAAATCTGATTTTTTATGTACTTCTAAGTTTATGTAATCTTTTACAGTATTTATATTGTTGAAATATACCAATGTTATCCAATCTAAATATGTTTTGTATCTTTTTAAAATAGATTCATTAAGCCTATTATCACCACTTACTTTGTATGTTTCTATTAGCTCTTGCTTTTCTTTAAAAGATTTATCTGCATCTTTTGATATTCCTGTTATTATTAATTTTTCTTTGGCTCTTGTTAGTGCAACATATAGTACTCTCATTTCTTCTGATAGTGATTCTATTTTTGTTTGGATTTTTATTGCTTCTTTTGCTAATGTGTTGTACTCTATACTTCTTTCATTATTTATGTATTTTGGTCCTATTCCTATATCTTGATGTAGTAATATATTTTTGTTTAAATCTTGCATATTAAATTGCTTTCCTGTACCACATAAATATACTACTGGAAATTCTAGCCCTTTACTTTTATGGATACTCATTATTCTTATTACGTTTTCATTTTCTCCTATTAGTTTAGCTGATGATAAATCTCCACTGCTTGTGTGTAGTTTATCTATAAAACTTATAAAATTAAATAATCCTTTAAAACTTGCACTTTCGTATTGTTTTGCTCTTTCAAAAAGCATTTTTAAGTTAGCTTGTCTTAAAGCTCCATTTGGCATTAGTGTTACATAATTGTAAAATCCTGTATCTATATATATTTGCCAAATCAATTCATCTAATGGCATGTATTTTTCTTGTGATTGCCATCTTTTTATATTAGTTAAGAATATATTTATTTTTGACTTTAGTTTTTCATCTCCATCGTATTCTTTTAAGGATTGATAAAATGATTGTTTTTTATTTTTTAACCTGATTTCTACTAAGTCATTATCTGTAAATCCTCCTATGCTTGACCTTAAAACTGTTACTAAGGGAATATCTTGCATTGGATTGTCGATTATTTTTAATACAGACATTATTGTTTGTATTTCCATTGATTCTAAGTATTCTGATGATACGTCACTAAATACTGGTAAGTTTAATTTTGCTATTTCGTTTTCGTATATTGGTGCTGTTACAGATGTTGCACGTAGTAGTACTACTATATCTTTGTATGTTATGTTTCTGTATTCTTTTGTTTTTTTGTCAAATACCATATAGTCACTTTCTAACAAATTTTTTATTTGTCTTGCTACAAATCTTGCTTCAAGTACTACATCTTCTATTCTATCTGCATTTGATGAAGATTCAGATTCTTCTTCTTCGGGTGTGTCTTTAAAAACATTTATTTCTTCTTCTTTTAAGTCTATTATGTGTAGCTCTGCTTTGCCTGCATAATTTGTTACAGTAGCATCTTCTGGATTTTTGTAATCTGCTCCTAGATTTAGGAATTCAGTTTCGTCATATAAGATATCTCCTAGTTTTTTGCTCATTATATTTTCAAATATCATATTTGTTACATCTAATATATTTTTTCTACTTCTGAAGTTTTTAAATAGTTGTATTTTTTGACCATTTTCTGTGTTTCCGCTCTTTTAAAGAATAGTTTTCGTATTTATTTAAAAATAGCTCAGGTCTTGCTTGTCTAAATTTGTAGATACTTTGTTTTACATCTCCAACCATGAATATATTATTTCCTTTTGATACACTTGTTAAGATATATTCTTGAACTAAGTTACTATCTTGATACTCATCTATTGCTATCTCAACAAATTTTTCTTTGTATTTTTTTGCTATGTCTGTTTCTACTATTTTTCCGTCTTCATGTTTTAGCAAAATTTTTAATGCAAAGTGCTCTATATCGTTAAAGTCTACTATATTTTTTTCTTTTTTTCGTTTAGCAAATTGAGCCCCAAATTCTAATATTAGGTTTTCTATTGATTTTAAAATATCATACATATTGTATATATTTTCATTTGCTTCTTTTGAATCATATAGTAATATTTTTGAAATTGACTTATTATATTTCTTTTTTATTGAATCCCTTAAAGCCTTTGCTGTGTCTTTTAGCTCTAATGTTACTTTTCTATCTGTTGGCCATTTTGACCATACTACTGAGTTAGCCTTTTCGTATGCATTGTTCCATTCGTTTAGATTTTCTAGTACATATTCTAAGTTTATTATATCTTCACTTATTACTAGTTTAAATTTTTGTAATTCTTCGTATTTATTTAAGTCTTTTTCTATTTTTCTAAAATTTATTATATAATCAGAAATTTCTTCTTTTAATGTTTGTAAAAGAATTTTTCCCCAGATTGTTTTTGAAAAATCTTGGTTTATTTTATCTTTTAAATTAAACATCTCTACTTTTTCTTCTAGCCATTCTTCTGGAAATGGACTGCTTTGGATGTATCTGTATATGTTTAAAAGTAGCTCTTTTAATGGCTCGTCATCTCTGTATGTTGTATATGTATTTATTAGTTTTAAAAAATCTTTATCATTATTTAAATATTTTTCTTCGAAGATATCATCAATTACTTCTTGCTTTAAAAGCTCTATTTCAGTGGTATCTGCAACTCTGAAATTTGCTGATGCATCTATTTCGAAAAAGTTGTTTCTAATTATGTCTAAACAGAATGAATCTATTGTACAAATGCTGGCTTTGTTTATTAAAATAACTTGTCTTTGCAAATTTTTGTTATCTGGAAATTCTTCCATTTTTTTGTATATAGCCTCTAATATACGCTCTCTCATTTCACTGGCAGCTGCATTTGTAAATGTAACTACCAATATTTTATCTATATCAACATTTTCATTTATAACTTTATTTATAATTCTTTCAACCAAAACTGCTGTTTTACCACTACCTGCAGCTGCAGCAACTAGTATATTTGAGCCACTGTCATATATAGCATCTTGCTGCTCTTTTGTCCATTTTACATCTGCCACTATTATTCCTCCTTTATCTTTTGCAACTATATGATATCATTTTTATCAAACGCTTTCAAGATTTTTTTGGGGACGGAGATTTTTCGGGGACGGAGATTTTCGGGGACGGAGATTTTCGGGGACGGAGATTTTTGTAAACAAAAATCTCTATCACTTTTTATAAAAAGTGATAGAAACCTCTTGAATTTATTGCAAAAATGTATTATTATATTTACATATTTATTTCAAAAAATAAAATTTTTATTCAAGAAAGGAACTTTTATGTCTAGAATACCAAGAAATTCATTAGATTCTACTTTTTTCCATGTTATCGTACAAGGTATAAATAAAGAAAAAATTTTTTATAAGGATTTATACAAAGAAACGTATCTAAAAAAACTATTAGATAAGCAAGAGGAATACAAAATCAATATTATTGCTTATTGTGTTATGGATAATCATACTCATACAGTGATTTACACTGAAAATATAAGTAATTTATCAAATTATATGAAGAGCATTAATATATCATATTCTAGGTTTTACAATAAATTAGAAACTAGAGTGGGATATGTTTTTAGAAACCGTTTTTTAAGTGAACCCATTTTAAATCAAAAATACTTAATTAATTGTTTAAAATATGTTCACTGTAATCCTATAAAAGCTAATTTAGTAACATACGAAGGTGATTACAAATATTCCAGTTACAATGACTATTTAAATTTTACAGGAATTGTAAATAATTCCACTCTCGATTTAATAAATTTAGATAAAAAAGATTATAAATCAATATTACTAGAAAATAACAACAACAGCCAAAATTTAGATGAGAATTTTAAATCTTTCCATAATTTATCTCTTAATAAAAAAAATCAAGAATTGTTAAATTTTTTAATTAATGAATTGAATATAGATTGCTCCGTCCCCGATTTCTCCGTCCCCGAATCAAGTGACTTCGGATAATACTTTCGCCAAATATTTAGCGCTTGCTTCACATTCTTCTAAAGTATTTCCGGTTGCACCTATTTCTATTATATTGGCAGCTTTTCCTAAATGCTGATTATATCTGGCATTTCTTAAAAGTATAGGTTTAAACAAACCTGGATACATCTCATTTGCTTTTTGTTGCACTTTCATTGCAAATTCTAAATTTTGTTTCCAATTGTCATGTTTAAGTCCACTTCCATTTGTTCCAATTACAAACATTATTTGTGCTACATATTCATCTCCTATTTTTACTTTTGGAGCATATGTATCATCTCCTATTGCATCTCTATGTAAATCTATTATTAAATCCGTATCTTTATTTTGTGATATTAGATTACTTACTGTTTTTAAAGATCTTCCATACGATCCAGAATATGATGGATAATCATGGTATGTTTTGTCATGTATTACATTATATCCATATGAAGTTAAATATTTTTGTAACTCATCACCTACTCTTGCCACACTATAATTTAAATCTGTGGTTCTAAAGTTTCCACTTGCCTGATATGAATTTGCTTCTGTTGGAGTATAGCTTTCACAAGTATGAGTGTGAAAAATTAAAATATTTTTATTACTTATATTTACATCTGCATTAAGGTTCATTTTTGTTAAATCATAATTTGTTTCATTTTTTATTTTTATTCCATTAATTTCAAAATTATATGTATTTTTATATTTTGAATATATAGTTTCAGTTTTTATATCTGTGCTTACCTCAGTAATGTCATTAATTTCTTCCTCATCCTCTATTATCTGATTGTTTGTAGTATCTGTGATGTTATTATCTTTTAATTCTGTATTTTCTAATTTACTACTTAATGAATCCATATTTCTTGATGTTACCGCTTTTGACATTCTAAACTCGCTCTCTAATATATGCTCTGGAGTTAGCTCAAATATGTTGCTTGTTTCAATATTTCCCATTGCAGTTATTTCTTCTGCAATGTATGATATACATTGATTGGTTGTTATTTGTGTTTGTGAAAAATGATTTTTTGAATATTCATATACTTTTAATATAATTAATAAAATTATTATAACAAAACCTAATTTTATTATATATTTCCATATATCATTTGTAGAAACTACTGATACTTTTATCATATACTTCTCCTTTGTAAATTGCTTTTAGTTGCTAGTTAATGGTTTAATCTTGAGTAGTTGATATATATCAGCTACTCAAGATCCTTAATCCATAAAACCATTATCTAGTAACGGTTCTTATTATAAATTATATGCTAAATATTGAATCTTTATGATTTTTTTTATATAATAATAGTATTGTAGGAGGTGATTTTTTGGAAAATTCAGAAAATAAAATTCTTTCTAAAACATTTTTTTGGATGTTTTTAGGTCTACTTGGTACAGGGTTAGTGGCTTTTTACACATATACTTCTGATTTGTACTTATCTATTTTTTCTTCTCCTAGTTCACTAGGATTTCTTGCTTTAGTAGAAGTTGTTGTTGTTTTACTTTTCTCTTTTTTATTTAGAAAGCTACCACCTTTAGCTGTTGGAATTTTGTATTTTATTTATGCATTTATTAATGGATTTACATTTTCATCTATTTTTGCAGTATTTGAACTAAATTCTATAATATTTGTATTTTTCTTAACAGCTATTTTGTATGCAGTACTTGCTTTTTGCGGATATACAACTAATATTAATGTTAGTAAGTGGAGCACTATATTATTTATAGCTTTAATTGTTTCTTTAATTGCTTCTGTTATTAATATTTTTATTGGAAATTCTTTGTTAGACATAGCTTTAAACTGGTTAATTATATTTATATTTGCTGGTTATACAATTTATGATATGCATATACTTAAAGAGCTAAGTAATGATTCATCTTTAAACCCTGAAAAAATTTATATCTATTGCGCTATGCAATTGTATTTAGATTTTATTAACTTGTTTATTAGATTGTTATCTATTTTTGGTAGAAGTAAAGATTAGAAAATACGAAAATTATGTAAATTAAAATTTAATTGCTTAATATTATTAGTTTACTTAATAATATTAAAATAAAAGTCTCAAATTAGATATAAAATGCTAATTTGAGATTTTTTGCTACGATTTTGTCACGATTCTTTTTAATCTTTACTTTATTTTTTGTCGCATATACAACATGTCATCTAATTTTCTTTTGTTAATTCATTTAATTTTAATAATTCCATTTATACCTTCTTCCTGCACAACAAAAATATAGTGCATAAATTTTAATGTTTTTAAAATTTACACACTATATAATACACTATCTTTGCTTTAATTCAACAATAAATTCAGTCCACAGAAATCTTCGCTCCCGAATTTCTCCGTCCCCGGATTTCTCCGTCCCCGAATTTCTCCGTCCCCGATTTCTCCGTCCCCGAATTTCTCCGTCCCCGAATTTCTCCGTCCCCGAATTTCTCCGTCCCCAATTTCTCCGTCCCCGAATTTCTCCGTCCCCGGATTCTCCGTCCCCGTTAACCATTAATCGAAGTACTTAGTTCCCAACATTTTATCTGGCAAGTATTGTTGCTCTACATAGTGCCCTGGATAATCATGTGGATATTTGTAACCCTCATGGTATCCCATCGCTTCCATTCCTTCTACTGGGGCGTTTCTTATATGCATTGGTATCTCTCCTGTGTCTTTATTTTTTACATCTTCTAATGCTTTATTTATGGCTACATATGTTGCATTAGATTTTGGCGATGTTGCTACATATGTTGCTGCTTCTGATAAAATTATTCTTGCTTCTGGCATTCCTACTATGTGTACTGCTTGCATTGCAGAATTTGCTATTACTAATGCATTAGGGTTGGCCATTCCTACATCTTCTGCCGCTGCTATCACTATTCTTCTTGCTAGAAAAACTGGATCTTCTCCTCCATTTATTGCTCTTGCTAAATAGAATATTGTTGCATCTGGGTCACTTCCCCTCATTGATTTTATAAATGCACTTATATTGTCATAGTGACTATCTCCATTTTTATCAAATATTGCTTTTCTACTTTGAACACTATCTGCTGCTATTTGATTTGTTATGTGGATATAACCTTCACTATTTACATTTGTTGTTAGTACGGCTACTTCTAATCCATTTAAGGCTGTTCTAACATCACCATTTGCGGTATCAGCAATTTTCATTAATGTTTCATCATCTATTTTTATATTATAATTTCCAAGACCATCTGGACTTATTAATGATTTTTTTAAAATTGTGTATATGTTTTCTTTCGTTAATGGATTTAATTTAAATACCATTGATCTTGATATAAGAGCTTTGTTTACTTCAAAATATGGATTTTCTGTTGTTGCTCCTATTAATATTACAGTTCCATTTTCTACATATGGTAATAGTGCATCTTGTTGCAATTTATTAAATCTGTGAATCTCGTCTATAAATAATATACATTTTCCTGATGGATTGAGCATTATGTTTTGAGCTTCTTCTACAGCATTTTTTATATCACTAACACCTGATGATACTGCATTTATTTTTTTAAATTTGTATTTTGTTGTATTACTTATTACTTTGGCAAGTGATGTTTTTCCACATCCTGGAGGTCCCCATAATATTATACTTGATAATCTATCTGCTTTTATTGTTCTATATAATATTTTATCTTTTCCTAATATATGCTCCTGACCTACATAATCTTCTAATGTTTTTGGTTTCATTCTATATGCTAATGGTTCATTGTAATTCATAATTCCTCCTTGATTTGTTCAATATACCAAATATATGTTTTTATGCTTGGATTGTATAACACTCACATTATTTTGTCAATTTATAAAATATTTAAATGTTACAATTTAACAAGGATTTAAATCATTAAGCTATTCAATGTATTTAAAGTTTAATTTTTGACTTTAGATTGCTTTTTTCATGCATTTTTATTTAAAATTAAACTTTACAGACACTGAATAATTTAATGCTTTATGTTTTTAGTGAGCAGTAACAAGATGACATTACAATTATCTTTTACTTTTAGCTACTAATATGAAATATCGTATATAATTTTTTACACAAAATTAAACCAACATTTATGCCAATAATCTCCGTCCCTACTGACATTTTTTTGCAAAAAAAACAGGAACAGACTTTTTTAGTCCATTCCCATCTTGTGAGTTACTTGAAAGTGCCTTCCAGCTCTTCCTGAGATAGTCCCACGCCTTTCGGGAACTCACACTTATTTGGGCAAGCCATGGCAATCTGCTCAAGCAGTTGCGTCTGTCTTTTCTGCTCCTCCAAGCTCTCCTGGAAGAAAACATAAAGACTTTGCTCTATAGCCTTCATCCGGTTATAGATTGCACTCATCCCCGCATCAGAGGCTTTCTGCATTGAACTGAGACCTTCAATAATTTTGTCCATTTTTTCATACTCATACATTGCCATTTTAGGCTCCTTCCTCCCCGTACTACAGGGATAAAAAATTTATTATGTGTGACATTTGCCACATCTAATTATATTATACCTTATTTATGTATACTTGTCAATTTTTTAATATCTCACAATATTTTGAGCTTTTTTATAATGTCAGATTTACATAACTGTTAATAACTTTTGAAAATGTCACAACAATTTTCAAACATTAACAGAAAAATTAATCCAGTTAAATTTCTATTAAATAAAAAAAGCAATAACTTATTATTATAGAGTAGTCTCGAGCAGTTGATATATATAATTTCTCAAAACGGCTTCTTTTAAGGCACATCTCAAAACAAAAACCAGCCACACAAACTCTAATTTTGGTGTTGAAATCTCCGTCCCCAATCCCAACAAACTCTAATTTTGGTGTTGAAAATCTCCGTTCCCAATCCCAAATTCAAAAAAATGGGAAAAGAGAACCGTCCCCATTTCCCATCTCCGTCCCCAACTTGAAAAAGCTTTAATTCTTATTAGGTTTTATGACAACTTCATTTTTTTGCTCCGTCCCCAAATTGCAAATTACTCTCTTAACACAAGTATTTAAAATATCTGGAGTTACATAATCATATGGTTCATATACTTTTTTATTGTAATCATTTAAAATTTTATCTTTCCATCCGTATATTTCGCTTTTGGTTATATTGTTTATTTCATATGCTTCTGCACTTTTTAGTTTTTCTTTTACGTCCTTCCACCATTCTTCATTTAACTGACTATTTTCATATACTTGAATTTGATCTTTAAAAAATCCAAAAGCCTTATCCTCGCTTGTTCTATTTTTTACAATATCCTCATATAAACCATCTTGATAATATAATTCATCTGCTACAATATCTGTTAAAACATGAACTACATATCCAAGTAAATAATCTTTTTTAAAATTATTTTTTTCTTGATTGTAAAACTCTATAATATTTTGTTTCCATTCGTCTAAATTTTTTGCCCTTTTATGAGCTGCCCATCTTATGCTTTTTTCTGCAAAGCCATTTAAGTTTACTGCATCTGGGGCTATTGTTCCTATATAAAAATTAGGTGTATCATATTTTGGATATTTTTCAGCAATTTTTTTTGATACGTTTAAATGAAATAATGATGTTGGCATTTTTATTCTCCTTTATTATTTATTTTTTCTTTCCTGTACTTTATAGGAAAATTTGCTAATTATATTATCTAGTACTATTTTAGCAATTATTCTTATTACTAATTTCTATCAATTACCCGGTAATTGTTTTGGTCTTTTAATGACAGACGTTATTTTATCAAATATTATAACCAAAATATTACCAAATAAAATACCGCATGTATCTATACAAACATCTCTAACTTCAGGACTTCTTCCTCCAACAAAACTTTGATGAAATTCATCTGAAGATGCATATAAAATTCCAAATAAAATACAAATTAATATTTTTCTTTTAATAGATATATCAAATGTATTAGCTAAATTCATAAGCCATATACCTAGCAATGTATATATTGAAAAATGAGCACATTTTCTTACTATAAAAGTTACTGTATCTTTGATATTTTCCTTTTTTACTTTTTTATTTACTGTAGAAATAGTATTAACCACTCTATTTACTACAACTCCACTACTTTCACTAGATTTTTCTGAATCTTGTGCTGAAAAGTTAAATATCACTATACAATTTATTATTATTAAAATGCTAAATATAATTCTTTTTATCTTAATGTTCATTTTTATTTTTTTCTCTCCTTATTTGTAGCGACACTCATCATTTTTTGTTATTCATCATTTTTTGTTATTCATTATTTTTTGTTATTCATTATTTTTTATTATTCATTATTTTTTATTATTCATTATTTTTTATTATTCACCAATTTTTTATAAACTTAAATTATATAATCTATATAACAAATTCAATTTTATTCCATATTAATGGCTTGATTTTTTTCATTTTCCTGCCAAAATTTACTTACTACCTCATCAATCGTTAATTCGCATTGCTCTCCTGTTTCCATATTCTTTAATGAAACTGTTCCATTTTTTATTTCATCTTCTCCAAGTACAATTACATATGGAACTTCTAATGAATTTGCATATTTAAATTGCTTTTTTATCTTTGCTTTTTCTACATATATCTGTGTGTTTATTCCATTATTTCTTAATATTGTTGCAATTTCTGCTGGTTTACTTAAATCTTCAATCATTGATATTACAAGTACATCTGCTGTTGATTTTTTGTTTGGTTTTATTATATTATTGTATGTTAATTGAAAGAATAATCTTGAAAGACCTATTGAAATTCCTACTCCTGGTAATTTTTTATCTGTATAATATTCTGCTAAATTGTCATATCTTCCTCCAGAGCATACACTTCCTAAAAACCTATATTCATCTAAGAATGTTTCATACACTGTTCCAGTGTAATAATCTAATCCTCTTGCTATTGTTAAATCTATTTTAAAGTTTCCTTCTGGTACTCCAAATATTTTTATATATTTTACAAGCTCTTGTAATTCTAATAATCCATTTGAAAAAGTTTCATTTTGTATATTTAATTTTTGTAACTCTTCTATTGTATCTTCTACTGTTGTATTTATTGAAATAAATTTCATTATTAGGTTTATTTTATCTTCTTCTATTCCTAATTTCTTAATTTCGTTTACTACACTTTCTTTTCCTATTTTGTCTATTTTATCAATAGCTCTTAATATATCTGCACTTTGATTTTTTAAATTACAGCTTTCAAATAATCCATTTAATAATTTTCTATTATTTATGCATATAGTAAATTTATCAAATCCTAGCTCTTTAAATGTATTATATATTACACTTGGAAGCTCTGCATCATTTATTATATTTAGCTCTCCATCTCCTATGATATCTATATCACATTGATAAAATTCACGAAATCTTCCTCTTTGTGCTTTTTCTCCTCTGTATACTTTTCCTATTTGATATCTTCTAAATGGAAAACTTAAATTTTGGTAATATTCTGTTACATATTTAGCAAGTGGTACTGTTAAATCAAATCTTAGTGCCAAATCATTTTCACCTTTCGTAAATCTGTATATTTGCTTTTCTGTTTCTCCTCCTGCTTTTGCAAGTAGTATATCTGCTGATTCTATTATTGGGGTATCTAATGGTAAAAATCCAAATTTTTCATATGAATTTTGAATTTTTTGTTTCATTTCATTAAATAAAATTTGTTCATCTGGTAGTAATTCCATAAAGCCTGGTAATGTTTTTGGTTTTATAATATCTTTTTCCATATAATAATTCATTCCTTTCTTACTTCACTTTAAGGCACACATAGTTATGAAAAAATATAATATTTTTTTTAACTAGCCTCCTTATTTTTATATACTAATTATTTATAATATTTTGTGTGCATTTTTATTTCTCACATTTTATCATATAAAATAGACTATGTAAAATAATTACATAGTCTATTTTTCTATAAACTATTGCCTTTTATAATATTATAGAAGACAATATTTGTCAATATTACTGATTATCAGATTCTTTTTTTGTTGTTTTTTTTCTGGTTGTCGTTTTCTTTTCTTCTGCTGAAGTTTCTTTTTCGCTCTCTGTTTTTGCCCCCTTCTTTCTTGTTGTAGTCTTTTTTTCTTCTACTGGAGCTTCTTCTTTATTTTCTGTTTTAGTAGCTCTTTTTCTTGTTGCTGTTTTCTTTTCTTCTGCTGGAGCTTCTTCTTTATTTTCTGTTTTTGTTGCTCTTTTTCTTGTTGCTGTTTTCTTTTCTTCTACTGGAGCTTCTTCTTTATTTTCTGTTTTAGTAGCTCTTTTTCTTGTCGCTGTTTTCTTTTCTTCTGCTGTAGCTTCTTCTTTATTTTCTGTTTTAGTAGCACTCTTTCTTGTTGCTGTTTTCTTTTCTTCTACTGGAGCTTCTTCTTTATTTTCTGTTTTAGTAGATTTTTTTCTTGTCGCTGTTTTCTTTTCTTCTGCTGATTCTTCTTTATTTTCTGTCTTTGCACTTTTCCTTCTTGTTGTTTTTTTCTTTTCTTCTGCTGGAGCTTCTTCCTTGCTTTCTGTTTTGGTAGCTCTTTTTCTTGTTGCTGTTTTCTTTTTATTTTTTGATTTCTTTTCATCTAATTTTTGTAATATACTTAACAATGTTGCTAAATCACTTGCATTTGGCTCTGCTAGTTTTACATTGTTTTCTATACTATATACAGAATTCATATATTGATTTATATGGTTTACATAGTTTGCATAAAAATCTGTAGCTAATTCTATATTGTTTTCTGTAATTTTTTCAACAGCCTTTATATAAATTTCATTTTCTTGATATATTGTATATTGTTTTTCAATATCTTTTTCTATTTCTGAATTTTGCATTAACTTTTCTTCACAAAATATTTCTAAATATTCTTTTTCATCTAATTTTTGTTTGTATTCTTTTTTTACAGTATTTAAATCTTTTAATATTTGTGAAAAATCCTTAACTTTATAAAAAGGTGTTTGAGCCTTTATCATTCTTTTTTCTTCTATACGCTCTTCAATTTGTTCTAGCTCTTTTTCTAATTTTTCAAGATTAGCTTTTGCTTTTTCATATTCGTTTTCATTATTTTTAATAGTTTCTAAAATACTATTATCAGCTTTTTTTGCATTCATTAATTCTTTTAATTTTTCATTATATCCAGATTTTTTTAACATGTAAATATACTCCTTTACAAAATACTTATGTAAATAAGTATAACACAGATTATGTAAATTGTCTAGTTTTTTCCAAAAAAAGTAAAATTTCCCACTAAAAATTAGTTACTATTCACAGCCATTTTTTTAGAGTAGTGGAAAAGGGATTATATTATAAAAAATGCAATGACGCGCAGTTTGGGAGCCATAGAACCTCACTGCCAGCCAATATTTTAAAGCACATAATTACTAATGTATTAAAAC
>JAGBDU010000046.1 GCA_017937285.1 Clostridia bacterium | reverse complement strand
TAGTTTGAAACATAACTAATCTATATTTTTTTGCATAGAAATCTTACGAAAAATGTAAGATACATATTAACAAAAATATGGTATAATGCTGTTGGAGGTTATGAAAATGCAAAAAATACTAATAATTGAAGATGATGAAAAATTGCGATGCGAATTAGAAACATTTTTAAATAAAAATGGATTTGTTGCAACAAGTCTAAACAAGTTTGATAATGCAGTAGAAGATATACTGAATGAAAAAGCAGATTTATTATTACTAGATATAAATTTACCATATACAGATGGAGAATTTATCTGCAAAGAAATAAGAAAAACATCTAATGTGCCTATTATAATGGTAACTAGTAGAGATAGTGAAATGGATGAATTACTTTCATTAAATTATGGTGCGGATCAGTATGTAACAAAGCCATATAACATTCAAATACTTCTTGCAAAAATTGTCGGACTATTAAAAAGAAATCAAAATGCAGGAAATAATCCAGATAAAATAGACTGTGGAGAGTTTGTGTTAAATACAGCAGGGAGAATTATAGAAAAAGAAGATAATAAGGTTGAACTAACTAAAAACGAATATAAAATATTAGAATATTTAGTTATACACCGACAACAAGTAATATCTCGAGATGAAATAATGGATTATTTATGGGAAAGTGAAGAATTTGTTGATGATAATACATTAAATGTAAATATTAAAAGATTAAGAACGAAGCTCGAAGAATTAGGACTAATAGATCAAATTGAAACAAGAAGGGGACAGGGGTATCTATTAAAATGAAATTTAGAGATTTTATAAAGGAAAAGATATTATTGATTTTTTTAGTATTATTTGTAATAGTAAGTTCAGAAATATTATTATTGCCTTATACACAAATTGGAATATTTACTAGGCTTTATATTGCAATATGTCCAATTATAATAATTGGTATTGATATTACTATTGAATATAGAAAAAAGAAGAATTTTTATAATGAATTAAAAAGTAATTTAGATGAATTAGACGATAAATACTTAATATCAGAAATAATAAATACTCCAGATTTTCTTGAGGGTAAAATATTAAAAAAATCTATGCAAGAAGCTGGCAAATCTATGCTAGAAAATGTAAATACTTATAAGAGATTACAAGAAGATTATAAGGAATATATAGAATTATGGATTCACGAAATAAAAATACCAATTGCTACATCTAAATTGATTATTGAAAATAATAAAAATGAGATAACTAAAAGCATTGATGAAGAACTAGATGAAATAGAAAATTATACAGAACAAGCATTGTTTTATGCTAGAAGTAATACTGCTAACAAAGACTATGTTGTTACAAAATCAAATTTGCAAGAAATAGTAAATGGAGCAATTTTGAAAAATAAAAGTGCATTACTTTCAAGTAAGACAAGTATAGAATTACACGATTTGGAACGAGAAGTATATACAGATAGCAAATGGGCAGTTTTTATAATAAATCAGATTATACAAAATGCAATTAAGTATTCAAAAATTAAAAATAGAAAGATAGAGATATATGCTATTTCAAAAAGAGAGAATGTTGTATTATATATAAAAGATAATGGGATTGGAATAAAAAAAGGAGAAATAACAAGAGTTTTTGAAAAAGGGTTTACAGGAGAAAATGGGAGAACAATAAACAAGAAATCTACTGGTATTGGGTTATATCTATGTAAGAAATTATGCAACAAATTAGGATTAGGAATAGAATTAAATTCAGAAAAAGATATAGGAACAGAAGTAAGAATTATATTCCCTAAAAGTAGTTTTATGAATTTGTAAGTCCATATTAGTTATGGGCTTTATTTTATAAATGAGAAATCTTACAAAAAATGTAATGTTATTGTAAGGTAAATCGATGGCAAATATTTTAAAATGAATTTATAATGTAGATATACAAAGAAAAGGAAGGAGTTTTTTAGATGGAAAATGTATTAGAGGTTAAAAACATCGAAAAATACTATGGAAACAAATCTAATTTAACAAAAGCAATAGACAATATTAGCTTTAATGTAAAAAATGGAGAGTTTGTAGGAATTATGGGAGCAAGTGGCTCTGGTAAAACTACACTTTTGAATTGTGTATCTACTATTGATAGAGTAACAGCAGGACATATCATTATAAACGGAGAAGATATTACAAAGCTTAAAGGAAATAAATTAAACAAATTTAGGAGAGAGGAACTAGGCTTTATATTCCAAGACTTTAATTTATTAGATACATTAACAATTTATGAAAATATAGCTTTAGCATTGACAATTCAAAAAGTAAATGCAACAGAAATTAATAATAGAGTTCACGATATGGCTAAAAAATTAGATATTTTAGGTATATTAAATAAATACCCATATCAAGTATCTGGAGGGCAAAAACAAAGATGTGCAGCTGCAAGAGCAATAATAACAAATCCTAAAATAGTATTAGCAGACGAGCCAACAGGTGCATTAGATAGTAAATCAGCAAAACAATTATTGATGACATTTGATTACTTACATCAAAAATTAAATGCAACTATTTTAATGGTAACACACGATGCTTTTACAGCAAGTTATGCAGATAGAATTATATTTATAAAAGACGGAAAAATCTTTAATGAATTAGTTAAAGGAAATGATACAAGAAAACAATTCTTTGAGAAGATAATTGAGGTGCAAACACTTCTTGGAGGTGATTTGAACGATGTTATTTAAGTTATCAATTAAAAATATGAAAAAGAGCTTTAAGGATTATGCGATATATTTTTTAACATTAGTGTTAGGAGTTGCAATATTCTATATGTTCAACTCATTAGATAGTCAAGAAGCAATGTTACAAGTATCTAATTCAACAAGGGACATCATCAAACTTATGATAAGTATGTTAGGATATGTATCGGTATTTGTAGCAGTAGTATTAGGATTGCTTATCGTATATGCAAATAATTTCTTAATTAACCGAAGAAAAAAAGAATTTGGTATATATATGACACTTGGAATGGGAAAGAGGCAAATATCTAAAATTATAATACTAGAAACAATATTTGTAGGTATTATTTCACTTGTAGTCGGACTTATTATAGGAATATTTGCATCACAATTTATGTCTGCATTAGTAGCAAAAATGTTTGAAGCAGATATGAGTAATTTTCAATTTGTATTTTCAAAAACAGCTTGCATAAAGAGTTGTGTATATTTTGCAGTTATGTATATAGCAGTTATGTTCTTTAATACAATGACAGTTTCAAGATATAAATTGATAAATCTATTGAATGCTACAAAGAAAAATGAAAAAGTAAAAATAAAAAATCCTATTATTTCTGTAATTGTATTTATTGGAGCAAGTGGCTTGTTAGGATATGCTTATTGGAAAGTAACAGGAGATGTTTACTCATTAAATACGGCAGATAAATTATTACCACCAATATTAATGGGAATTACTGGAACAATCTTGGTATTTTGGTCTTTATCTGGTTTTATATTAAAAGTAGTACAATCAATAAAAAATATCTATTTAAATGGAACAAATATGTTTGTATTAAGACAAATCAACAGCAAAATAAATACAACAGTTATAAGTATGAGCGTTATTTGCTTAATGTTGTTTATGACAATTTCAATACTTTCTTCAAGTTTAGCATTGAGAAATACAATGCAAAGAGATTTATTAGAAATGACACCAGTTGATTTAAACTTATATAAAACCGCTAATTTGCCAGAAAACTATATGAAATACGGGAAAGAAGTTAGACCAACAAAAGAACAAAGAGAAGATTCAAGAATACCAATTACAGAAACATTAAAAAATAATGGGCTAGATATAAACGTTTTAAAAGATGTAGTGGAAATTCCTATTTATGCAACAGAAGAATGGACTTGGGGAGATAGTTTAGGAGATAAAATTCAATCACCTGCTAATAATGATACAGCAGAAGAACTTATAAAAATATCAGATTATAATAAGATTGCAAAACTATATGGTTTAGAGCAGTATGAATTAAAAGATGATGAATATATGATAGTTTGCGATTTTGATAATATGGTAGGTATAAGAAATTTAGCTCTGCAATATAAAAATATAATGACTATAAATGGAAAAGAATATCATGCAAAATATACAGAATGTCAAGAGGGATATATAAAAATGTCAACAAGTCATACAAATACAGGAATAATATTACTTCCAGATAGTGCTAATTTAAAAGAAGAATGGAAAGAACAATATCTTTTAGTTGCTAATTATAATGCAAGAAATGATGAAGAAAAAGAAGAAATAGAAAAATTATTCAATGTTGATCCAAATGGAGAACCAACCATTGCAGAAAAATTATACGAAAAAGGAATTGAAATAGATGGTATGACTAAAATTTCTTTAATAGAGTCTAGTGTTGGATTATCTACGATTATTGTTTTTATTGCAATTTATTTAGGAATAATATTCTTGATTGCCAGTAGCGCTATTTTAGCATTAAAACAATTAACAGAAAGCTCAGATAATAAGCAAAGATATACAATTTTAAGAAAAATAGGTTGTGATGAAAAAATGATTAATAAAGCATTATTTAGACAAATTGGTATATTCTTTGGACTACCACTAATACTTGCAATTATTCATTCAATATTTGGAATACAATTTGCGATGACAGTGATGGAAGGATTAGCAAGTTCAGAAGATTTATTACCATCAATAGTTGCAACAGTAGTAATTATTGGAGCAATATATGGAGCATATTTTATAGCCACTTATCTTGGAAGTAAAAACATCATCAAAGAGGAGGAATAGTTATATGTTTATATTTAAAATTCCTAAAATGATATTTATTGGAATTATAATATTTATGGTAATATTAGCTATTTCAATAAAGATAGGTGTTACTTTACCAAAAGATGAAATATTAAATGTTTACGATAGTATTATTCAAACTTTTTCTTCGAAAGGACTTTCTAAAGATAAAGATTTAAAAGGAGAAAGAAATTTTGGAGTAGATGAATATGTAGGAACATATAAGGCTGAATATGATAATTATACAGGAACAGAAACTGTATTTGGAGGAACAGCATTACATAGAAAAAATGGAGATCATATAAAACTAACTATAAAAATAGAAAAACAAAGTGGGAATATCAATGTAATAAGTAAATTAGGAGAAAATGAATTATCACTAATAAGCGATAATGGAGAATATGAAGATACTATTTATATAGATGGAATGAGTTACTATTTATCAATAAATTTAGATAATTTTAAAGGTAGTATTTATATTATTTCGGAATAGGAGAATTTAAAAATGGAAGATATAAAAGAAAAAATACCAATGATAATTGCAGTTATTATAGCAATAGCCATTTGTGGAATAGCATTTTATTTTATGGAATTTCATCAAGCAGTTTATTATACTAAAATAGATAATACAAGAGTAGAAAAAATTTCTGCAAATGATGATATGAAATATCAATATACTTTAGATTGTTATAATGAAAATGGAAAGATAAAAGAATTAAAATTTAAAACTAGCAGAGAATTAAGAGAAAATGCTTATTTAAAATTAGAGGTAATGCTTCTAACGGGAGTTCATAGTTGGGAGGAAGTACAATATAATGAACTTCCAGACAAAGTAAAAGCAAATTATAAAGAGTAAAATTAGATGGATTATAAATTAAAATAATGCCACAGGAAGTCAGGTGGTTTGAATGAAAGTAATAAAAAAAATAATTTTTGTAGTAATATTAGTAGCAATAAGTATAAGCCTATTAGTGATAGAAAATGGCTATAATATGTATAAAGAGGCTTTAGAGCAAATGCCATTATCTAAAAAAGTAGCTAGTATAAGAGAAAAAGAAAACTATGCTAAAATTGATGAAATACCACAAATATATAAAGATGCTGTAATATCTGTAGAAGATCATAGATTTTACAAACACAATGGAGTTGATATAATAGCAATTGGCAGAGCCTTTGTAAATGACATTAAAGCAATGGAATTTGTTGAGGGTGGAAGTACAATAACACAACAATTAGCGAAAAACATATACTTTACACAAGAAAAGAAAATTACTAGAAAAATAGCTGAAGTATTTATGGCTTTTGAAATAGAAAAAGAATATGATAAGAATCAAATACTGGAATTGTATTTGAACACAAGTTATTTTGGAGATGGATATTATACTGTTAAAGAAGCATGTAAAGGATATTTTAATAAAGAATTAAAAGAAATGACAGATTACGAATGTATATTATTAGCAGGTATTCCAAATGCTCCAAGTGTATATGCACCTACTAAAAATCCAGAATTAGCAATTCAAAGGCAAAAACAAGTAATGAATAAAATGGTTGAATATGAATATTTGACACAAGAAGAAGCAAATAAGATATTAGAACAAAATGGTTATTAAATAGGTTGTTAGTTGAAAAAAATATTAATAAATTTTATAATTATAACAGTTTAGTAACTGTTGTAGAAATAATTGCACAACAAATACTTTATTGAAATAAGCAGAAAAGGAGAGTAATTATGAGTATTTTAGGGAATATTTTATGGTTCATTTTTGGAGGATTTTTAAGTGGTTTATCATGGTTTATATCTGGAATCTTATGGTGTATTACTATAATAGGAATTCCGTATGGCAAACAATGTTTTAAGTTTGCATCATTATCATTTGCACCATTTGGAAAAGATATAGAATATGGTGGAGGAGTACCTTCATTGTTTGCTAATATAATTTGGATTATATTTTTTTGTATTCCAATGGCAATAGAAAATCTTGTTTTGGGTTGTCTTTGGTGTATAACGATAGTAGGAATTCCATTCGGACTTCAATTTTTCAAAATTGCAAAGTTATCCTTAGCACCTTTTGGAGCAAGAGTAGTTTAAAAAACTGTTTGGATTTAACATTGGTTATAAGTTGTGCATTTTATGGGAGAGCAGTATTTGTTTTCTTTTATAATAAAAAATTGAAAAACTTACTAGAGCTTATGTCATAATCATCTCGAGAAATTACAATTTATATAACTCAACCACTAGTTGATACGAAAAAACACCCCACTCAACCAATGGTATGTGTACTTTTAATTAACGATATTCTACACTTAAATTAAAGGAGGTAAAGATATAGATCAGATTAAAATTGGAAAATTTATAGCTGAATGCAGAAAAAAGTAATAAGTAAATAAGAAATTATAAATTGTACGGCAGGTAATTAGTTGATAATTATCTGCTTTTATTATGCACAAAAAGTTGCAATAAAGTGATAAAGCTCAATAAAACATTTACAAAAATGTGATAAAAACAATAAAAATACTTGCAAAAGTGTGAAAAAATATCAAAAATAAGTTGAAAAAATGTGAATTTTTATAATAGGCGGTATGCCAGAAGCAGTAAAAACATGGGTATCAACAAAAGATATAGAAGCGGTAAATAGAATACAAAAACAAATTTTAAAAGGTTATGAAGATGACTTTGGAAAACATACAGATACTGCGAATGTGCAAGCAAAAATATCTATTATATGGGAAAGCATAATATCTCAACTTGCAAGAGAAAACAAAAAATTTTTATATCAAGTTGCTAAAACTGGAGCTAGAGCTAGAGAATATGAAGATGCCATAGATTGGTTAAATAATTCAAATATTGTAAATAAAATATTTAATGTAACTAAACCAGACTTTCCGTTAAACGCATATACAAATCTAAGTAGTTTTAAATTATATATGTCAGATGTTGGATTATTAAGAAGAAAAGCAAATTTAGATTCTAAAATAGTTGTTGAAGGAAATAAATTATTTGAGGAATTTAAAGGAGCATTAACAGAAAATTTTATATTAAATATGTTATTATTTAAATTTGAAAATAAACCAAATTACTATGTGTTTGATAGACATGAAATTGATTTTATTATACAACATAAAAATGAAATTATACCAATAGAAGTAAAATCAAGTGAGAATATAAACAATGTAAGTTTAACAAGATTTAATGAATCAAATGAAAATAAAATATCAGTTAGATTTTCTACAAGAAATTTAGTTAAGAGCGGAAAGATATTAAATATAC
>JAGBDU010000008.1 GCA_017937285.1 Clostridia bacterium | reverse complement strand
TTCCTGTTCTTGTAGCATCTGAACTTGTTGCTGTAGTTGGATACTTTCCATTTGTTTGATAATAATATTCTACTGTATATTTTGTATTAGTATTTGCTTGTGCATTTAATGTATATGTTGCATCTGCTGTTACTGTTTCTGCTATTGTAGGTGTCCATACTCCATTTCCATATCCTGCTGCATAAGTAGGTGTTCCTTCAAATGCAGGTGTTGCTACTCCATAATCTAATTTACTATGGGTTTCTGTTGTAAATGTTACATTTGTTCCTGCTTTATATGTTACTGTAAATTGTTGTTTAAAGTAAACTTTTAATACTAAACTTCCATTTCCTGCTATTTTTCCTGTTGTAACATTGCTTGCATTTTGGTCATATGCATATCCTGTTTCTGTTGGAGTTTTATCCCCACTTGAAAGTGTTACTGATGTATCTGTTGTTCCTGTTCTTGAAATATCTGTATATTTTGGTGTGGCTGGATACTGTCCATTTTCTTGATAATAATATTCTACTTTATATGGTGTATCATCTCTTGGTCCACTACTATTATAAACATATTCAACATTACTTGTTACAGTATTTGCAATATTAGGTGTCCATGTTCCCTCTTTATATCCATCATCTACAACTACTGTACCTTTAAAGCTTGGAGTTGCTACTCCATAATCTAAGTTACTATAATTCTCTGTTGTAAATGATACATGACTTCCTGCTTTATATGTTACTGTAAACTGTTGTTTAAAGTAAACTTTTAATACTAGGCTACCATCTGCAGCAATTGTTCCACTTAATACATTGCTATCATTACTGTCAAATACGTATCCTGTTTTTGTTGGTGTTTTATCTTCTGCTGTTACAGATACGCTATCATTTGTAGTTCCTGTTCTTACATCTGAATCTGTTGCTGTAGTTGGATAACTTCCATTTGATTGATAATAGTATTCTACTTTATATTCTGTATCAGTTCCATCATCCCATATTGCTATATATTTTTTATCTCCTACACTACCTTGATTTATATAACAAGGTTTACTTACTGTAGTTTCACCTTCTAATTGCCATCCTCTAAATGTGTAACCTGTTTTACTTGGGTTATTTAATGTTATTTTTTCTGTTTCTACTGTATATGTTGATGGATTTGTTACTCCACTTGCTAAACTTCCTCCATCTAAATCGTAAGTTATGTTGTATGTAACAATATTCCAAACAGCACTAATTTGTGTTGTTTTTGTAAATGTATAGCTAGTTCCAGATGTATAACTATTATTTGAGCTATCTTTCCAATTTGCAAATGTATAACCAGACCTTGTTGGTGTAGTTGTACTTATTTTTAAACTTGGATTTGATATACTATTTATATTGCTACTATTAACTTTTCTAGTTCCTGTTTGTGAGGCAATAGCTGATGATGTTCCACCATTTAGGTTATAGCTTAATGTAATAGTTTGATGATATAATCCATAATAAATTTTATTAGCAGATAGTCCTGTGTATGTTCCTCCTGATACATTTGTACCTGTTGCAGTTGTAGTTGTTAATGGTGTCCATCCTTTTGCGGTCCAGCCTGTATATGTATTTTGTGCTGGTGCTGTAACAGATGCTGTTCCTCCGTTATATGCAACAACATTAACTTCTCTAGTTGTTTTTGTTGTTCCATTATAATCTATAAATTTAACATTTATATCTTTTTTCCAGTTTGTATAATATATTACTTCGATTTGATTTATTTCTACTGTGGCTGTTATTGCTTCATTTAATCCATTTCCTGATGTAGCACTTGCTGTTGCTCCATAGCATAGGAATGTCCATCCCGAATATGTTGTAGGTTCAGTAGGTGTTGTTATACTAAGTGATGTTTGATTATTATACATTGTATATGTTTGTGTAATATCTGCAGTTCCTCCGTTTGCGTTATATGTTACTGTAACTTCTTTAGAGAATATTGCGTATAATGTTACATTACTTGTTCCCATAGTTAAACTTGTTAATGCTGTTGTTGCATCTTTGTTTGTGTTCCATCCTACAAATGTATATCCATCTTTTGTTGCTGATGGTGTTAAATCTATTGCAGTTCCATAGTCTTTTTTATCTGTTGTTTTAGTTGATGATGTTCCTCCATTTGTTGTAATATTGTATGTTACATCCGGACTAATTATAGTCCATTTGGCTGTATATGTTTTATTTCCTACAGTACCTACAGGTACTGTAACTGTTTTACTTACATTTCCAGAACCATCATCCCATCCTTTAAATGTATAACCCGTTTGTGTTGGATTGTTTAATGTAAATTCTTCTGTTTCTACTGTGTATGTTGATGGATTTGTTACTCCACTTGGTAAACTTCCTCCATCTAAATTATATGTGATAGAATAATTTACTACTGTTTTAGCTGCATTTGCTGTAATAGTTACATTTTTAGCTGGCATTGTTATAGTAGTACTTTGTCCTGTTGGAGCTGTTATATCTGTAGTTGTCCAACCTTCCCATGTATATGTATACCCTGGTAGATTTGCGAACTCTGCTGATATAGCAACTGTTTTTCCGTATTTATATGTTCCTCCACCTGTAGTACTTCCTATATCGGCATTTTTATTTACAGTAAGTGTGTATGTGTTTCTTGTATAGTATAAATATATTTTTGTTGAACCATCTCCACTTAATGTCGCTGTTGTTGCTGCTGTTCCTCCTGCTGTTAAAGAACCTTGTTTATATGTTGCTCCTGTTATTGTTTTCTTTAAATTTGCAAGTGTTACTACACTTTCAGTAACGCCAGATACGTTAGATTGTGTACTGTTTAGTGAATAGTTTGTATCATTTATATTTTCTACATAATGATATATCGTGTATGTTGTTGTTGTTGGTTTCCAGTGTGCTGATAATGTAATATTTTCAATAGTTCCAGCTGGTAATGTTGTATATTGATTTCCATCTGAATCTACCCAATAATCTAATTCATAACCTGGTTTTGTTACATCAGTTTTTGTAGGCAATACTTTTTCTGTATTGTATGTATAACTTTCATATTTTGTAAAAGTAGCAGGATCTACTATTGTTCCTCCACCCAAATCATATGTTATACTATATGTTCTTGCTGTCCATTGTGCATATAATTTTATTGCTTGATTTGATGTATATGTTGCATATGCTGCATATGCTGTTCCCGTACCATCGAAATTAGTATTCCACTCTTTAAAATCATATCCAGTTTTAGTTATTGCTTCTGCTAAATTAATATTTACATCATGCTCTTTTCTTTGTGATGTTGGAGTTGTATCTCCTCCATTTGCATCATATTCTATTGCATATCCTACGTTAAATCCTGATGAAGTTTTTGTTACTGTATTTCCTGCATTATCTACTATTTTTGTCCATATGTACTCTGTTCCTCCTGATAATGGTTTTGAAATTTGATTTCCAGTTGGAACATTAGTCCATGTTGTTGGAGTTGTTGTATTTGATGTACTCCATGCATATTGTAATGTTTTAACATTGCTTCCGCCTGTATCTGAACCTGTTATTTTTGCAGTAACTGTTGTTTCACTACTTCTTACTGCTATTGTATAATCTCCTCCATTTGGTGTAACTGTTGCGGCTGGTTTTGTTTTATCTACATATATATAATATGTAATTGTTTTTGTATTTACTCCATCAGTTGTTGTTACTGTGGCTATATATTTTCCTGTAGTTGTTGATAACACGTTACTTGAATTTAATGTTTGCTCTGTTCCACTTGAGTTTACTATTTTATATGTTGTTGTAACTCCAGCAGTTGTACTACTATTTAGTGTTACATGAATATTAGTATTTACCCACACACTTGAATCATCTGTAGTTGGAAAACTTACTACTGCTCCTGTACTGCTAGTTTTTCTAAATGTTAATGTAGATTCGTTTACTGCTTTTGTTCTAATTGTTGTTTCTAACGATTCTGTTGGTCCATTTCCTTTATTATCTGTTACACGTGTTTTTACTTTATAATCTGTATCTGCAGATAATCCACTAAATGTTGAATCTTTACTCCATTTCCAACTTCCATCTATATATATACCATATTCTATTGTAGATTGATTAATTCCACTTCCTTCATCTGTTTGCGCAAATGTTAGTGTTATTTCGTTTGTTGTAGATGATCCTGTTGGTACTGTATTTGAAGGTACTGTTTCGTCTACATACATTGCTGTATATGTATTATTTCCTGTAGATCCTTTTGTTATTGTTATAGTGTCATATAATTGTGTTTGGTCATTTATAGTCCATCCTTTAAATGTGTATCCTGCTATATCTTCTTTTGTTAGTTCAAAATTTTCTGTTTCTACATTATATTTTATTGTTTCTGTTTTGTTTGTATCTAAAACACCATCTTTTCTAACTTGTTTTGTTATTGTGTATTCTATTATTGTTCTTGTTGCACTTGCTGTTAAAGTTACATCTGCAGATGGCATTGTTATTGTTGCAGATTGATTTGATTGGTTTGCTAAAATTGTAGTATTACTTGATGTCCATTTATTCCATTTGTATGTATATCCTGCTAAATTTGCAATTGTAGCATTTATTGTTACAGATTGTCCCCATTTATATGAGTTTGTTCCTGTTACAGATGTAATATTATCTCCTGCTACTAAAGTTAATTTAAATTTATTTCTTTTATAATATACATTGACTGTTGTTTTATTTTCAGCATCTATTTTAGTTGTTGATGTTAATGAATTACTATTATAAGTTGAATTTGGTATTGCTGTTGTTGGAACTTGAACATCACTTAGTGTTATTATTGCATCTGTTGTTCCTGTTTTATCTTCTGAATGGTCTAAACTATAATTTGTATTATTTGCATTTTCTAAATAATAATTTACTGTATATACTGTGTCTGTTCTTGTTGTCCAACGTGCTTCAAAAGTAAAATCACCTATTGTTCCTGCTGGTATTGTTTCTACTTTTTGTCCAGCTGTGTTGTACCAACCATTAAAGTCATAACCAGGTCTTGATACATCTGTTGGTAATGCTTTATCTGCTTGTTCATCAATTATGTATGTCCTATCAGGTTCTGTATTAAATTTTCCTCCGTTTAAATTATATGTAATATTATATGGAATTGCATTCCATACTGCATATAACCTTACGGCAGCATTATTTGAATATGTTGCACCTGCATTATAATTTGCTGTTGTAGCTGGTAATGATGTTGACCATCCTCCAAACGTATGTCCTTTTTTTGTTGGTATTGTAGAAGAAAGAGTTAAGTTTGTTCCTTTAACTTTTTCTTGACTAGCTGGCGCATTTGTTCCTCCATTTGCATCATATTCTACTTTATAAACAACTTTATATACGTTTGTTATCTTTTTAGTTGCTTTATTTTCTGCTTTATCTGTTACATTTATCCATAAGTAATAATTTCCTCCTGTTGTTGCTGAATATGTAACAGGTGTTCCACTTGTAAAAGTATCCCATGTAGTTGGTATTACAGTTTGGCTTGTAGACCATTTGTATTGCATTAATTCTGTTCCACTTCCACTTTCTGTTACATTAATTGTTGCACTTAAAGTTGTTGTTGTTTTACCTACTTCTATTACATATTTTCCTCCATCTGGTGATACTGTTACTACTGGATCTGTTTTATCTACAAATACATAATAAGTATCTGTTCTGCTATTTCCATCTTCATCTTGTGTTGTTACTTCAATTTTATAAGTTCCATCAGTTAGAGTATAACTTCCATCTGCATTTTGTGTTACTTCTGTTCCATCTTCTTTATAAATATGTTTTTCATCAGTTGTACCATCTGGAGCTGTTGTTTCTATTTTTATATTTTCATTTGTCCAAGTTTTATTTGCATCATCTTTATTTGTTGAAGGTGTAATCACATCTCCACTTTCACTTTCTGTAATTGTTATTGAGCTTGCTGTTAATTCTTTTGTAGATATATTTACACTTGCAGTTTCCTTAACGTTTCCTGCTTTATCTGTTGCTCTTGTTTTAACTTCATAACTTGTGCCTGCTTTTAAACCTGAAAATTCATTAGTTGTTTGCCATACCCAAGCGCCATCTTTTAATATTCCATATTCTATTTTCGCAATTCCACTGTTGCTGTCAGTTTGTTTATTTGTTACAGTTATTTTACCAGTTGTACTTGTTGCTGTTGGTACTGTTGATGTTGGTAATGTTTTATCTACATAAATATAATATGTTTTTTCATGTGTATCAACACCTGTTGTTGTTGATACTTTTATTGTATATGTTCCTGTTGATGTTGTTATTGTTTGGTTTTGTGTATATGTTGTTTCTGTTCCTGAATCTTTTTTGACAGTATATGTTGTTGTTCCATTACTTGATGCATTTAATGTTATATAAATATTTGTGTTTATCCATTTTTTAGTAGATGTTGTATCTGTATTTGGAGTAATAGTTGCTCCACTTGCATTATTCTTTTTAAATGTTAAATCTCCTATTTCTAATTCTGCTGTTTTAATTTTTGCAATTGCTGATTCAACAGGTCCATTTCCATCATTATCAGAAGCTCTTGTTTTTATTTCATATTCTGTGTTTGAATGAAGCCCTGTAAATGTTGCGTCTTTTTGCCATTCCCATGTTCCATCTTTTTTAATTCCATATTCTATTGTAGATTCGTTTATTCCTGATCCATCATCTGTTTGATTAAAAGTTATTGTTATACTACTTACATTTGATGTTGCTGTTGGAATTGTTGTACTTGGTCCTGTTTTATCTTCCCATATTGCATATAAAGTAACTGTTGCTCCTGATGTACTACTTAAATTTTTTACTGTTGCTCCAGGTTTATATGGTGTTCCATTTCCTGTTTTACTTGTATTCCATTCTTTAAATGTATAACCTGTTTTTGTAAATCCATTGCTTGCAACTGTAAAGTTAACATCATATGTACATGATTTACTTGCAACACTTCCACTAGTTGCTCCGTTTCCATTATAAGCTACAGTGTATGTATTAGCTGTCCATTTAGCATATATATTTAAATCTCCATATTTATCAGAAGCTATTTTTTCTATTTTATTAGTTAGAGCTTCTTCTTCATACCATCCACCAAATGTATATCCTGTTTTTGTTGGAGTTGGTAATGCTTGTTCAACTCCATATGTGTATGTGCTTGGAGGTGTTGTAGCAAAACTTCCTCCATTTAAATTATAAGTTATGTTATATGTATTAGCTTGCCATACTGGATATAATAGTACAGCTTCATCTTTAGTATATGTTGCTCCTGGTGCATATTCTATCTCTGTTGCAGTTCTTGATGTTGCCCAACCTTTAAACGTATGTCCTGTTCTTGTTGGCACGGTAGTACTCAATGTTAAATTTTGACCATGTGTTTTAGTTTGAGTTGCTGGTGCACCTGTTCCTCCATTTGCATCATATACAACTTGATATTTTACAACATATGCACTAGAAACAGTTTGTTCTGCTACATTTCCTGCATTATCTATAACAGTTGTCCATAAATAATATGTTCCTCCACCAACTGTGTTTTTAATTGCTGTATTGTTTGCAAAATTTACCCACTCTGTTTCTTTTGGTGCAACTGTTTTTGATGTACTCCATGCATATTTTGTAACACCAATTCCACTTCCATCATCTGTTGCAGAAGCAGTTACACTTATTGTTGTACTTGTTTTACCTGGTGTTATTGAATATGTTTTTCCTTTTGGGTTTAATGTAAGTGTTGGATTTGTTTTATCTACAAATACATAATATTTTTCTTCTACACTATTTCCATCTTCATCATTTGTTGTTACAGTTATCTCATATTTTCCATCAACACTTGTAGTGTATGAACCATCTGAATTTTTAGATACATTATTTCCATCTTTATCTTTTACAGTAACAGTAACTGTTGTTCCTTCTACTGGTGATGTTTCTACTATTATATCTTTGTTTGTCCAATCTTTATCTTCGTCTGTTTCTGTTGTTGATGGTGTTATTGGAGTTTTATTTTCATCATTTTCTTTTACTGTTATTGTTGTTGCTAATAATTCTTTTGTTTTTATTGTAACTTCAGCTGATTCTTTTATATTACCAGCTTTATCCGTTGCTCTTGTTTTTACTTTATATTCTTTATTATCTTCTAATCTTGCAAATGTGTTTCCATCTTGCCATACCCATTTATTTTGCTCTTCATTAAATATTCCATATTCTATTTTTGCTATTCCGCTCTCTAAGTCTGTTTGGTTATTTGTTAATGTTATTTTTCCTGTTGTGCTTGTAACTGTTGGTGCTGTTGTTGTAGGCATAGTTTTATCTATATAAATATAAAATTTTTGCTCTATTTTATTAATTCCATCTGTTGTAGTTGCTTTTAAATAATACGTTCCTGTTGATGTTTGTAAACAATTATTTGTTATAGCTACTTTATTACCACCTTCATCTAAAACTTCATATGTAGTTTTACCATTTGTTCCTTCTTTTAAAATAATATATATATTATTGTTAACATATACTTTTTCAGCTGTTGGTGATTGCGCTATTGTTAATGTTGCACCACTTGCATTATCTTTTTTAAACGTAATTGTTCCCTTTGTCATATTTGCAGTTGTAACTTCTAGCTCTTCAGATTCACTTACATTTCCTGCTAAGTCTGTAGCTATTGTTTTTACAACATATTTGGTGTTATACATTAAACCTTCAAAGTTATTCAATTGTTGCGTACGCCATTGTCCATTTTCTTTTATTGCATATTCTTCATAAACAATTCCGCTCTCATCATCTTTTTGTTTTGAAGTTACAATAATTTTGTTAGTTGTAGCTGTTGCTGTTGGTACAGTAGTTGATGGTGGTATTTTATCTATGTTTGTAACATCTTTCAAACTTTCTGGTCCTGATGCATCATTAAATACTAACTTTGAATAAACTGTATCGTTTTCAAGCACATCAAAAGGAGCACTATATGGCGTCCATGTTCCGTGTTTGTCCTACCTTATAGAAAATTTGACCTCCTTTCTCTGATTCAATTGTTACAGCAACTTTATTATTTGTCCATGAACTAGGACTTACAGTTATTTGTGTTTCGCTAATTGTAGCGTCTTTTAATGTTACTGTTACTTCTTGCTCAGAAAATATTACATATTTAGCTAATGCAAAACTTGCACATAAAATCATTAATATACTTGTTATTATTATTAAATATTTCTTTTTCATATGTAAAAACCTCCTTTTAATACTATAAAGTATCTTCTTTATTTTTTTCAACAGAGGTTTTTTCGACATTTTATTCATTCATTTTACGGAATTGCATTTTATCTGTTTTTATTACGTTTATATTAAATTTTTATTACATTTTGACATATTTTCTCCTAAATTTTACATTGTTCTATATTTACGTAGGACAATATTTATTTTAACAAAAAAATATGATGTGAAAAAATTATAAATTAAAATTATATTAATTATTATATTAACTTTTTATATTATAAAAATATAAAAAATAAGATTTAAGGATTAAATTAATTATTAATTTTTATATTATAAAGTAAAAAAATAAGATTTAAGGAATTAAATTAATTATTAATTTTTATATTATAAAGCAAAAAATAAGATTTTAGGAATTAAATTAATTATTAATTTTTATATTATAAAGCAAAAAATAAGATTTTAGGAATTAAATTAATTATTAATTTTTATATTATAAAGCAAAAAATAAGATTTTAGAATTAAATTAATCATTATATTGAATTTTTATATTATAAAATCAAAAAAATAAGATTCTAGCTAAATTATTAACTCAAATCTTATTTTTCTATGGGAATTTTTTCAGCTCATTTTTATTTTATTTTTTTTGTTCTGCTGAAGTTACAAATTTTATATTTTTAATTACATCATTAGTTCCTGTATTTTTAAAGCAAATTGTATAAGTTTGTTCTTGCTTATTGGTATGCATTAAAGTTCCAGATAGCTCTGTACCTATGTCATTTCCTGCAGAATCATACCATGTATATTCTGGCAATGAACTGCCATCTGTAGAAACAACATCTATTGTATAATCAAAAGTAACTTCTGAAATTTTATTATCCGCATTATAATTTTTTGCTATTACATTATAGTATGAATGATAATTATTTTCACTATTTGCATCTTGAACTTCTATTTCCAATATTGGTTTTGCTATTTGTGCAAAACCATTTCCTTTAATTATTTGCACATAACTTGCATAAGCAAAACCTGTAACAAAAAGAAGTAATATAATAGATATTATAATAATTTTCTTTTTTTTCATTTGTACCTCCTATTCTTTTTCAGCTGTAACAGCTATTTTTAAATTGTATTTTACATTTTCAGCATTTTCTCCAATTTGTGTATCATTTTCACTATCTACCCATTTCCATTCTATAGTATACACATCAGTTCCAAAATATTTAATTACATTTTCTTGTAGTTTTATTTCTTCTATATATTGATAATCATCATTTAAGTACTGCCCATTTCTTTTTATTTTATATTTTAAATTAACAAAACTTTCATTTTGAACTTCAAATCTTAATATATACTTCATATTATATTCACATTTATTTTCAACTTTAAATTCATAATTTCCAGATATACCAGGAGCTATTTTATTTTCTCCGCCAAAATAATTATTTTTAAATATCCCTAAATTTTTTATTTGTTTCCATGAGATATCATTTTCAGTAACCAAAAATACAATTTCTCCCTCGTTTACATCATTTTGTGTTACTTCGTTATTCGCATTATTCTCATTATTTATATTATTTATATTATTATTAATATAATTATCTTTTTCGTTATTTGCATCTAAAACTATTGCATTTGTTCCAATATTTTTATTTAGCTTTCCTATCATAAATATTGATATATATGTTACTATAATAAATAGTATAATTGATATATCTTTAATTCTTCTGTTTTTTATATATTTTTTATATAATTCATCATTCTGGTCTTTATCATCGTTTATATGATTTTTATTTGTTCTCATTAAATAAACTAAAATACAAATCACAGATAATACTATCGCTGATATTATTACTACATATACCTCTCTAAAAAATAAAATTATTTTTCCAATCTTATTTATAACAAATTTTATTTTTCCCTCAATTCTGCTTTTAGAATTACGCTCTACAATATTAAAATTTTCACTTTTTAAAATTACAGCCTGCCCATTATTTTTATAATGTTGCTTATAAATTATTTCACTATTATATATATAATCTTTATAATCTTCTAGTTGTTTACCAACAACTAAATCATATTCATTAAAATTTAAAACATCCTCATCATATAAAGCAACATATGGTTTATATCCAAAAATATTAAGAGTAGTATTATCATTAAAAAATGATATTATCCAAATAATAACTTGTGCAAATATAAGAACTCCAAATAAAACAGAAACCATAACATTTAAAATATTAAATATTTTTTTCTTTTTCTTACTCTTTTCTTCCATAACTTCTCCTTTGTTTTTTATTATATGATATTACTTATTCAAAAAAAATACAAGTATTTTTATATTAAATTTATAAATGTAAAACTTTTTTATATTACAATATTTTATTTTTTATTTTATTTT
>JAGBDU010000045.1 GCA_017937285.1 Clostridia bacterium | reverse complement strand
CACACAAGGGCTCCTCCATATCCTGTATACCTAAGAAGTTCTATTGCTATTCCAGTCACCATTCACACTAAATAATTTTTTATATTTATATTCCTTTGAACTCCTCTACAATAGAAAATTTAACGACTTACTGAACTGTAACAATGGTAACACATAGCAAATAAAAAAATAAAAAAACACTTGTATAAAACAAAACCTAATGATAAAATATGACCATAGTTAAAAAATAGATTAAAAAAAAACCCCTAAAAAGGGAAGCAATTTTTTTAATCTATTTTTTTATTTTAATAAAGATAATGGAGGGTATTTGTATGAACACAAAGTATATTTTTGTAACAGGTGGTGTAGTATCTGGACTTGGAAAAGGAATAACTGCAGCTTCTTTAGGAAGATTATTAAAAAATAGAGGATATAAAGTAACAATCCAAAAATTTGATCCATATATAAATGTAGATCCAGGTACTATGAATCCATGTGAACATGGAGAAGTTTTTGTAACTGATGATGGAGCAGAAACCGATTTAGATTTAGGTCACTATGAAAGATTCATAGATGAAAGCTTAACAAAAAATTCAAGTATAACAACAGGAAGAATATATTCTGAAGTTATAGAAAGAGAGCGTAAAGGTGATTATTTAGGAAAAACAGTACAAGTTGTCCCTCATATTACAAATGCAATAAAAGATAAAGTGTATAAATTTAACGAAACAGATATAGATATTGTAATAACAGAAATAGGAGGTACAGTAGGAGATATTGAAAGTTTACCATTTATAGAAGCAATAAGACAAATAGGGTTAGAGCAAAATAAGGAAGATGTAATGTTTATACATGTAACTCTACTTCCGTATATACATGGTTCAAATGAATTAAAATCAAAACCAACTCAACATTCTGTAAGAGAGCTTCAATCTTATGGAATAAAGCCAGATGTATTAGTTTGTAGGTCAGAAATAGAAATTCCAGATGGAATGAAAGATAAAATAGCTCTATTTTGCAATGTTCGTAAAGAAAATGTTATACAAAATTCTACAGTAGAAGTTTTATACGAAGTACCATTAATGTTAGAAAAAGAAGGTTTAGCTAAGGTTGTTTGTGAGCATTTAAACTTACAAAATAAAAATCCTAAAAATGAAGAATGGGAGAATATGATAGAAAAAATAAAAAATGTCCCTAATGAAAAAGTAGATATTGCAATAGTGGGAAAATATATAAGTTTAGAAGATTCATATTTATCAATAGTAGAAAGCCTGAAACATGGTGGATTTGCAAATAATGTACATGTAAATATAGATTTTGTAGATTCAGAGCTAATAGTAGATGATGATAAAGCAAAAGAAATTTTATCTAAATATAATGGAATTTTAGTACCAGGTGGATTTGGAAATAGAGGAATAGAAGGAAAAATAAATGCAATAAAATATGCAAGAGAAAATGATGTACCTTTTTTAGGAATATGTTTAGGAATGCAAATGGCAGTTGTAGAGTTTGCAAGAAATGTTTTAAAATTAGATGGGGCTAATTCAACAGAATTTGACAAAAGAGCAAAAGACCCAGTAATTCATATAATGGAAACACAAAAGGAAGTAAAGAAAAAAGGTGGAACAATGAGGCTTGGGGCATATCCTTGTAAAATAAAAGAAGGAACTCTTGCTGAAAAAATATATGGAACTACTGAAATTTCAGAAAGACATAGACACAGATTTGAATTTAATAATGATTATAGAGCTAAAATGGAAGAAGCGGGAATGAAAATATCTGGAACATCACCAGATGATACATTAGTTGAAATGATAGAAATTCCAGCAAATAAATTTTTCATAGCAGTACAATTTCATCCAGAGCTAAAATCAAGACCCAATAAACCAGCATTATTGTTTACAACTTTTATAAAATGTGCTATAATAAAAAAATCCTAATGGATAAATCCAAAATAAAAGAAAGGGGCTGTTTATATGATAGCCGAAGGTCGGAGAACACCTAATTTTGTCGCCGAAAGAATTGAAAAGTTAGAGCCACTTAAAAGCTCATTGGTTGAACGTGGGGAAGTATATAAAGAACCACTATATTCTGATTTCAAGAATGAAATTGCCCTATTATGGGTATCTCCTATGGGAAAAATTAAAAATCATTCCCATTACGAGGATTCCGAAGAATATACTGATTTGGATAATAATACATCTGAATTTTGTATAAAAGGAAGACATTTTCTTGAAAACAAATCCAAAACATGCTGGCTTGTAGTTTTAGCAAGAAAGTACAAGTAATGTAAAGGGCATACACATATAAAATGTGTGTGCCCTTTCGATTCATATTTGTAATTTTTGTGAAAACTATGTGAATTTTAAAAATATATATTGACATTTGAAAATAATGGGTATAAATTATTAGCAGTCTAATAAATAGACTGCTAATAATTTTTTATACATATTATTAATACAAGCCAAATATATTAATAGTATCGTAATATTAAAGGAGGTAATATAATGTTAAAACCATTATTAGACAGAGTAGTAGTTAAAATGATAGAAAGCGAAGAAACAACAAAAAGCGGAATCATATTAACAAGTTCAGCAAAAGAAAAACCACAAATAGCAGAGGTATTAGAAGTAGGACCAGGTGGAAATGTAGATGGAAAAGAAGTGAAAATGTACATAAAAAAAGGCGATAAAGTCGTGCTAAATAAATATGCAGGAACAGAAATTAAATTTGAAGGCGAAGACCTAATTATAGTAAAACAATCAGATATTTTAGCAATAGTAGAATAAAAAATGGGAAATTGGGACGGTTCTCTTTTCCCAATATTGGGAAAAAGGGACAGATCTTAAAACAAAAAAACAACAATTATTTTATAAAAAGATAGCCCAAAATACTCGTTCTATTTGGGCAAGTTGGAAGGAGTTTATAAATTATGGCAAAAGAAATTAAATATGGCGAAGAAGCCAGAAAAAAATTATTAAATGGTGTAAATCAATTAGCAGATACAGTAAAAGTAACATTAGGACCAAAAGGAAGAAATGTTGTTTTAGATAAAAAATTTGGTGCACCACTTATTACAAACGATGGTGTAACAATAGCAAAAGAAATAGAGCTAGAAGATCCATTCGAAAATATGGGAGCACAATTAGTTAAAGAAGTTTCTACAAAAACAAACGATGTAGCAGGAGATGGAACAACAACAGCTACAGTTTTAGCACAAAGCATGATTAAAGAAGGTGTAAAAAATGTAGCAGCTGGTGGAGATCCAATGGCAATAAAAAGAGGTATTGACAAAGCCGTAAATGCAGCTGTTGAAGGATTAAAGGAAATAAGTTCACCAGTAAACGGAAAAGAAGATATTGCAAGAGTTGCAAGCATTTCAGCAAATAACGAAGAAGTTGGAAAATTAATATCAGAGGCAATGGAAAAAGTATCAAAAGATGGAGTTATAACAATTGAAGAATCAAAAACTTCAAATACAGAGCTAAATGTTGTAGAAGGAATGCAATTTGATAAAGGTTATGTATCTCCATATATGGTAACAGATACAGAAAAAATGGAAGCTATTGTTGAAAATCCATATATATTAATTACAGATAAAAAAATAAGTAATATTCAAGAAATATTACCATTATTAGAATCATTAATGCAACAATCAGGAAAACTTGTAATTATATGTGATGATATAGAAGGAGAAGCATTATCTACATTAGTACTAAACAAATTAAGAGGTGTAATAAATGTAGTAGCAGTAAAAGCTCCAGGATATGGAGATAAAAGAAAAAATATGCTACAAGATATTGCAATCTTAACTGGTGGAGAAGTAATTACATCAGATTTAGGATTAGAGCTAAAAGATACTACAATAGATCAATTAGGTAGAGCAAAACAAATAAAAGTAGAAAAAGAAAACACAATAATTGTAGATGGAGCAGGAGATAAAAAAGCAATTGCAGATCGTGTAGCACAAATAAAAGCTCAACTTGCAGAAGAAAAGAGCGAGTTTGAAAAAGAAGGATTACAAGAAAGATTAGCAAAAATTGCTGGTGGAGTAGCTGTAATTGGTGTTGGAGCTGCAACAGAAGTTGAAATGAGAGATAGAAAACTTCGTATAGAAGATGCTTTATCTGCAACAAAAGCAGCAGTAGAAGAAGGTATTGTTTCTGGTGGAGGAACAGCATATGTAAATGTAATTCCTAAAGTAGAAAAATTATTAGAATCATTAAAAGATGATGAAAAATTAGGTGCAAAAATAGTATTAAAAGCATTAGAAGAGCCAGTAAGACAAATAGCAGTAAATGCAGGATTAGAACCAGCCGTAATATTAGAAAAAGTTAAATCAAGCAAAGAAGGAATAGGTTTTAACGCAGCAGATGAAGAATATGTAGATATGAAAAAAGTAGGAATAGTAGATCCAACTAAAGTATCAAGAAGTGCTCTTCAAAATGCAGCATCAATAGCATCTATGGTTCTTACAACAGAAAGCATTGTAACAGATAAAAAAGAAAAAGGATGTAGTTGTGGAAGCCATGATGGTGAACAAGATCCAATGGGTGGAATGTATTAAAATAAAAAAATCTCTAGAGCGTAACCGAACTAGAGATTTTTTATTTTATTCACAATATAGACATAATTATACACTATAATATATAATATACATCAACTATTCTACTGGTTAAAATTATTAACTAGTACTTTGATTTAAAGGTTTATAGGTAAATCCTAATTAAAAACTTAAATATATTATAAAAGGAATGTGAAATTATGGCAGATATAACGGTTCTTATAGTAGATGACGAATCAAGAATGAGAAAATTAATTAAAGACTTTTTAAAAGTAAAAGGATATCAAATTTTAGAAGCAGCAGATGGAGAAGAAGCATTAAAAATATTTGGAGAGCAAGAAAATAATATAAATCTTATATTATTAGATGTTATGATGCCTAAATTAGATGGCTGGTCAGTATTAAGGCAAATAAGGCAAATATCAGATGTACCAATAATAATGTTAACGGCAAGAGGTGAAGAGCAAGATGAATTATTTGGGTTTGAGCTTGGAGTTGATGAATATATATCTAAACCATTTAGTCCTAAAATATTAGTTGCTAGGGTAGAGGCAATTTTAAAAAGACTACAAGTAAAAGAAAAAGAAGTTAAAGATTATGGTGGAATAGTAATAAACCCAGAAGGTAGAACTGTAGAAGTAGATTCAAAAAAGATAGATTTAAGTCTTAGAGAATATGAATTATTAAAATATTTAGTAGATAATAGCGGAATAGCTTTATCTAGAGATAAAATTTTAAATAATGTTTGGAATTATGATTATTATGGTGATTCAAGAACTATAGATAGTCATATAAAAAAAATAAGACACAAACTTGGTAAAAAAGGTAAATATATTCATACAATGAGAGGGGTAGGTTATAAATTTGAAGTTGAAGGAAAAAATGAGTAAAAAACTACAAAAATCTAAATCTATAAGAATAAAACTGTTTACCTCACTATGCATAGTAATTGTATTAACAATATTATTTCTTGTAATAATAAATAATTTAGTATTAGAAACATTTTATATATACAATAAAAAAGAAGTTGTAAAAGATCTTTTTGAACAAATAAATGAAAAATATAATGAGTTGGTATCAGAAAAAGAAATCGAAGAATTTATTAAGTATGAATCTTCAAAAAATAATTTAGATATACTTATAAATAATCAACAAAAAAATATTATAATAACAAATGATAAAACGAGAATAGATTCAATAGATCGACTAAAAACAATTGTAGAATTTAATGAAAATGGCAAATGGGGAGAAACTTTATACAATTCAAAAAATGTAATAATAAAAACTGCAAAAGATACAGTTAGTAATAGAAATTATATAGTTTTAATGGCAAAATTAGATAACGAAAGTGACTTATACATAAGAACACCAATTTCTGCTATAAAAGAAAGTTTAAGAATTAGTAATAATATTTTGATAATGGTAGGAGCCATTTCTGTAATAATTTCTGGAGTTATCGCATCAATAGTATCAAAGCGATTTTCTAATCCAATTTTAGAGCTAAATAATATAGCTAAGCAAATGTCAAAATTAGATTTTTCTAAAAAATATATACCAAGTGAATCTGATGATGAAATAGATGAATTAGGTAGAAGTATTAATATAATGTCTGATAAGTTAGAAGAAACCATTAATGAGTTAAAGAAAAATAATGATGAATTGGAAAGAGATATAAAACAAAAATCAAAGATTGATGAAATGAGAACGCAATTTATTTCTGATGTATCACATGAGCTAAAAACGCCAATAGCTCTTATACAGGGATATGCAGAAGGTTTGGTTGAAAATGTAAATGATGATGATGAATCAAGAAAGTTTTATGCAGAAGTAATTTTAGATGAAGCTGATAAAATGGATAAATTAGTAAAACAATTATTAGAGCTTATGAAAATAGAATATGGAAAAAGAGAATTTAATAATACAAAATTTGATATAGTTTCATTAATAAAAGAAGTTTTGCGAAATTGTGATGTTATGATAAAAGAGCAAAATATAAATACTATATTAAAAAATGAAACACCAATTTATGTGTATGCAGATGATTTTTATATAGAGCAAGTGGTTACAAATTATATAACAAATGCAATAAAATATTCGGAAGAAGTAAATGGAAAAAGAGAAATTAGAATAGAAGTAATAGAAGAAGTAAATGGTATGGCTCGAATATCTGTATTTAATACAGGAAAGAACTTCTCTGAAGAGGAAATGAAAAATATTTGGGGAAGATTTTACAAATTAGATTCATCAAGGAACAGAGAAAATGGTGGAACAGGAATAGGTTTATCTTTGGTAAAAGCTATAATGAGTAATTACAGTAATAAGTTTGGTGTTCAGAATAGAGTTGATGGAGTTGAATTTTATTTTGAATTAGAAATGTAATTGGGGACGGAGATTTTCTCCGTCCCCGAAAATCTCCGTCCCCGAAATCTCCGTCCCCAACTTGACATATTACTTTAGAAAATATATAATCTAAACGTGAAAATTTAATAAATTCCACAAATTTTATAAATAAAAGGAATTAGAACGTATGAAGAAAAAAATTTTTATTTGTTTAAGTATTATAATATTTATTATAGGAATTATTTCAATTATAAAATATAATAAATATAAAGAAAAATTAAATTACACTTTAGAGCAAGTTGGTGAAGAAAATTATTTTTTATTAATGCAAAATAATAAATATGGTGTAATAAGCAAAAATGGTGATATAATAATAGATCCAATTTATGATGTTATCGAAGTACCAAATCCATCTAAACCAATTTTTATATGCAAAAGTAATTATAACACAGAAACAAAGGAATATAATATACAAGTTTTTGACGAATCTAAAAATCAAATATTGTATCAATATTATATAGTCGAAGCAATTAAATTAAATAATGTAGAAGATAATGGTAATTATGAAAAAAGTGTATTAAAATATAAATCTGAAAATAAGTATGGTTTAATAGATTTTAATGGTAATAAAATAACAGAAGCTATTTATGATTCAATAGAAGGATTTGAATATAAAGAAGGTTTATTACTAGTAAAAAGAAAAGGTAAATTTGGAATAATTAATATAAATGGAGTTTCAATTATAAAAGAAAAATATGACGAAATTTTATGTGATGGTTATTACACCAAAGATTCAAGATATAATAAATCAGGATATATTGTTGGAACAAAGTCAGATAACGGAATGAGATATGGTTATATAAATTACAATAGAAAACAAATATTAAAAAATGAATTTAATGAAATATACAGGATTACAGATAAAATAGATGATGATAATGTTTACTTAGTTGCTTTTAAAGATGGTAAAGCAGGAGTATATGAAAATAAGAAAAATATAATAAAAAATGAATATGAAGATATTTTATATAATTCCACTAATGATTTATTAACATTACAAAAAAGTTCAAAGCAAGGGGTATCTAAATTTGATGGAACAACAATAGTTCCAATAGAATATGATAATATATTTTTTGCAGGTAATTATATAAATGCACAAAAATCAAGTGATGTTGATATATATGATACTAATGGTGTAAAAGAAGAAAATTCAGAATATATAAGTAAACAAAGTTTTAATGATAATAAATATGAAATTGTATCTACATCAAAAGATGAATATAAAATTGAAAATAATGAAAAAGGACTTGTAATAAGTAATGGTTATACATATATTCAATATTTATTTGATAACTACTTTTGTTCAACAAAGGATAATAAAAGTGGCATTATAGATGACGAAGGAAATGTAATTTGCGACTTTAAATACAATGTAATACAAATGGTTGATGGATACAACATAATTCAACTATTAGATGATAACAATAATACAGAAATATTAAATAGTAAGTTAGATTCTGTAATTAAAGCAAAAAGTGTAAATATATATATGAATGACAATTATTTAAAAATACAATCAGAAAATGATATACAATATTTAGATAGAAATGGAAATAAAATAGAAAACACTAGTATATTTACGAACAGTAAGTTATTTGCATTTAAAGAAAAATCAAAATGGGGTTTCAAAGATAAAGAAGGTAATACTATAGTAGCTCCAAAATATGAAATGGTAACAGAGTTTAATAATTATGGTTTTGCAGGAATTAAAAGTAATGGAAAATGGGGAGTAATCAATCAAGACGGAACTATTGTAAAAGAGCCAACCTACGAGATTAATCAAGTTATGGAACCAAGCTTTATAAAAGAATATTATAAAGTAGATTTAGGATATGGTGAACCATACTATACAAACGAATAAGCAAATTATATAGAAAGGGATATGGACATGTATAAAGAATTTGGAATTAAAGAAGAAGTATTAAATTTATCAGAAAAAATAACAAAAGAGATATCTCCAATATTTCAAGAAGTAGAAAAGAATTGTGAATTGAATACACTAAAAGTATTAAAAGCTTTTAACAAATACAATATATCTGATATGCATTTTGGAAGTACAACAGGATATGGATATGGAGATGTTGGAAGAGATACAATAGAAAAAGTATTTGCTGAAGTTTTAGGAGCAGAAGATAGTTTAGTAAGAGGGCAATTTATATCTGGAACACATGCTTTAACTGTAGCATTATTTGCTTTTTTAAGACCAAATGATACAATGCTTAGTATATGTGGAAAACCATATGACACCTTAGATGAAGTAATTGGAATAGTTGAAAATAAGAGTTCTTTAAAATCTTATGGTGTTAAATATGAGCAGATTGATTTAATAGAAGATGATTTTGATTATGATAAAATATTAGAAAGAGCAAGTAAAAATGATATCAAATTAATAGAAATACAAAGATCAAGAGGTTATGCATTAAGAAAGAGCATAACATTAGATAAAATGGAAAAAGTTATAAAACTAATTAGATCAGTTAATAAAGATGTAATAATAATGGTAGATAATTGTTATGGAGAATTTGTAGATAAAGTTGAGCCATTAGCGATTGGTGCAAATGTAATAGTAGGATCTTTAATTAAAAATTTAGGTGGAGGTATTGCACCAAATGGAGCATATATAGCAGGTAAAAAAGAATTAGTAGAGCTTGCCGCAGAAAGATTAACAGCACCAGGGCTCGGAAAAGAAGTTGGTCCAACAATGGGAATAAACAAATATATATTACAAGGTTTGTTTATGGCACCAAGTGTTGTAGCAAGTAGTTTAAAAACAGCAATTTATGCAAGTAAAATGTTAGAAGAGCTAGGGTATAAAGCAGTACCAAGATTTGATGAAAAAAGATCAGATATTGTACAAACTATAGAATTTGGAGATAAGGAAAAATTAATAAAATATTGCCAAGGAATTCAAATGGGTTCACCAATAGATTCTAATTCTATACCAGAGCCATGGGATATGCCTGGATATACAGATCAAGTTATTATGGCCGCAGGAGCATTTACACAAGGTTCATCAATCGAACTTTCTTGTGATGCACCAATAAGACCACCATATATAGCTTTCATGCAAGGTGGATTAACATATGAATATGGAAAAATAGGAGTAATGAGAGCTATTTCTCAAATGGGAAAATGGGACGGTTCTAATTTCCCAAAATTGGGAAAAAGGGACACTCTTTAAATTTATGCACATTTTAATGTCCAAAATGTGTAAAGAGTTGTAAATTCGAAAGGAGCAAAAGTTGAAAGTAGTTGTTGTTGGTGGAGGACCTGCTGGTATTATGAGTGCAATTTCTGCAAAAAGAAGCGGAAATGATGTGGTAATATTAGAAAAAAAGGAAAGTCTTGGAAAGAAATTATTAATCACAGGAAAAGGTAGATGTAATATAACAAGTGGATTAGATATTTCTAAATTTATAGCAAATATTCCAGGAAATGGAAAATTTTTATTTAGTGCTTTTCAAAATTTTACTAATGAAGATATAATTAACTTATTAAAAAAACATAAAGTACAAGTAAAAGAAGAGCGTGGAAGTAGAATTTTTCCAGTAAGTGATAAATCGAAAGATGTTTTAGATGCATTATACGAAGAGCTAAGAGACTTGAATGTAAAAATATATACAAATTCTAAAGTTCAAAATATAATTGTAAAAAATGGAGCAGTATCTGAAGTTGAATATACACATAATGACAAAAAATATTTAATTGAAGCTGATAAAGTAATATTAGCAACAGGTGGTAAAAGCTATCCTACAACTGGCTCAACAGGAGATGGGTATGAAATTGCAAAAAAATTAGGACATACTATAACAAATATAAGACCATCACTAATTCCTATTTTAGCAAATGAAAATGAAAGCATTGAAACTGTTAATCTAGGAAAATATAAAAATTCCAGAGCGTTATGTAAGATATTGCAAGGATTAAGTTTAAAAAATGTAAAAATTAAATTTGAAGATATAGAAAAAAATAAAGTTATATATGAAGATTTTGGTGAAATGTTATTCACACATTTTGGAGTATCTGGTCCAACAATACTTAGTAGTTCTGCTCATATTATAAGGTATAAAAATATAGATGAATTGTTAAAAAAAGGTAAAATCATATTAAAGATAGACTTTAAACCAGCCTTAGATAATGAAAAATTAGATGCCAGAATTTTAAGGGATTTTGAGAATGAAAAAAATAAATTATTTAAAAATAGTTTAGATAACTTGTTACCACAAAAGTTAATAGAGCCAATAATAGAACTGTCAGAAATAAATCCAAATAAACAAGTTAATGAGATATCAAAAAAAGAAAGAGCAAAGTTATTAAATTTATTAAAAGAATTTTCAGTTACAGTAAGTGGATTTAGACCAATAGAAGAAGCTATAATAACAGCAGGAGGAATTAACGTAAAGGAAATAAATCCAAAAACAATGGAATCTAAAATAATAAATAATTTATTTTTTGCAGGAGAAATAATAGATGTTGATGCATATACAGGAGGATTTAATTTACAAATAGCATATTCAACAGGGGTAACAGCAGGACTTGACTTCTAAACAAGAAAGGAACCAATATGAACGAATTTAAAACAATTCTAGAAAAAACAGTTTCTGCAGAGATTGTTGAAAAAAAATCTAGATTTATTGCTAACTTATTTTATACTGAATCATCAGAAGAAGCTGAAAAATTTATAAAAGATGTAAAGAAAAAGTATTATGATGCAAAACACAATTGCTTTGCATATTTAATTTTAGAAAATAACAGAGTTACTAAAAAATTTAGTGATGATGGAGAGCCAAGTGGAACAGCAGGAGCACCTATGCTAGAAATACTTGAAAAGATGGGAATCTACAATGTAGTTATAATAGTAACTAGATATTTTGGAGGAATATTACTTGGAACAGGTGGGTTAGTAAGAGCGTATTCAGATTCATTAAAAAAAGCTCTAAATTCGGTAAATTTGATAAAAAAAGAATTTGGATATGAAGCAAATGTAAAATTGGAATATTCAAACCTTGAAAAATTTAAATATTATTGCAATAAAAACAATATCAATATAATAAATTGTACTTATTCAAATATTGTTATTTGCAAAATAGAAATAAACGAAGAAGAAAAAAGTATTTTGCAATGTGAATTAGAAACTCAAAACAATATAAACATTTTGAGTTTCGACATAATTCGACAAAAATATATCTTGAAATTGTCAGATAATGTCGATTAAAAGTGTACGAAACCCTATAAAATACGCAATTTTGTATTGCAAACAGGAAAAAAAGAAAGTATAATTTGAAGGTAAAAAAGATAAATTAGGAGGTTTTAGGGTGAATAAGAAAATAACAGTATTAATTGCAGATGATAATAGTGATTTTTCTGCAACTTTGGCAGGTTACGTAAATGCCGAAGAAGAATTAGAGTTAATTGGAATGGCAAGAGATGGAATTGAAGCTTTCGATATGATAAAAAATTTAGAACCAGATATTGTACTGTTAGATGTAATAATGCCACGTTTAGATGGGTTAGGAGTTTTAGAAAAAATTAATGAAAATGGTATAGAAAAAATGCCAATGGTTATAATGCTATCTGCTGTTGGTCAAGATAAAATAACTCAACAAGCAATTAATTTGGGGGCTCAATATTATATAGTAAAACCATTTGAAATAGATGTACTAATAAAAAGAATGAAAGAATTAAAATATGTTCAACCAGTGCAAATAAAAACTTCATATATAAATAGAGAAATAAAACCAGCATACATAGAAATTGCACCAGGAGATAAAAAGAATGAAGAAAATCTTGAAGCACTAGTAACTAATGTAATACACGAAATAGGTGTACCTGCACATATAAAAGGATATCAATATTTAAGAGAGGCAATAATGATGGTAGTTAATGATATTGATATAATAAATCAAATAACAAAACAATTATATCCAGATATTGCTCATAAGTATCACACAACTCCATCACGAGTTGAACGTGCAATTCGTCATGCAATAGAAGTAGCTTGGGGAAGAGGCGAACAAGGTATAGTAGAAAGTATATTTGGCTATACAGTATCTGCAACTAAAGGAAAGCCAACAAATTCAGAGTTTATAGCAATGATTGCAGATAAACTTCGTTTAGAGCTAAAAAGTGCATAAGTTTAGGGGTATTTTATAAAAATAAAATGATAAAAAGTCTTTTATATTTGTACTTAAGATAGATAGGAAAAAGAAACTATGAATAGCTTCTTTTTCCTATTTATTTTTATTTTAAAGAAAAATAAATAATTTTAATGCATAAAATAGAAATATTTTCTTGATATTTTATGTATTGTAGTGTATTATATAATAAGTTAAAATTATGCAAAAATGTAGTGTGAAAGGAGAAAAAAATGTATAATTTAATCAAAAAATTATCAATAATAATAACAATATTAATATCGTTTGGCACAGTAACAATATATGCAACAAATAATAACATAGTTCAAAACAATACAGATATAAATACTCTAACCCAAGAAAAAACAGAAAGTTCAGCCTCAACATTAATAGAAACAAAGCAAGAGCAAAAAAGCAAAATAGAAAAATTTAAAAAAGACTATGGGTCAGATACTTATGGTATTGTTGCATACATATTGGATTTAGTAAGATGGTGGAGTATACCATTAGGAATAGTAGGAATTGCAATTTGTGCTATATATCAATACATAATAGGATTAAAAAGATTAGATATAAGAGATAAAGGATTTAATACAATGATAGCAGTTATAACAATAATTATTATATGTCAAATATTACCATTAATATTTGCAGTTGTTATTAAGTCAAAAGATTAAAATAAGGAGTGGAAAATGAGAGTACTTTTTGCCGTTAGTAATAGTGAAAATAGTAAAGATGATATCGTTGATATTATACTAAATGAATATCAAAAACAATATAAAAAAATAATTTCATATAAAAGAGCATTTTATTATGATGCAATAGTAAATGAAATTAAGCAAACAAGAGATAACAGATATGATTTAATAGTAATAAGTGAAGACTTAGAAAAAAATGTAAATGACAGTTATGAAACTGAAGATGCCAATTTATATAAACATTTGGATGAAATTACAGATGAAGCATATAAAGAAGATGGTACAGGAATACCAATTATATTTATATGTAGTGATAGAAGGAGTGAAAGAGATCCACTAATATCGCAATTATTTGTATTAGGAATATATAATATTTTAGTAGGAAAGGGAAGAACTATTCAAAATGTTTGTGCATTATTAGATAAACCTCGTAATAAAAAACAAGCAAAAATATTATATAATATAACTCCTAAACAATTAAAATATAATAATAATGCTGTAAATTCAAAAATTATTAGTGATAGAGAGCTAATTAGTATTCAAAAGTTCTTTAATATAAATAAAGATAATATTGATAAATGTGTTAAAGGATTTGCAAAGCTAGCAAGAGAATATGATGAAAGTCAATTACAAACTATCATAAATTGTTTACCATTAAATGTAAGAATAATATTAGAAGAAAACTCAAAAGAATATATAAAAATTGCAAAAGTAAGTGTGAAAAAAATTTATGATGAACAAAATAAGAATACATTTGAGTCGCGAGATTTATCAACAAGAGAAGGAATGGTTAGTTCAGATGTAATTATTCCTGGTCAAAACGAAAAAAGAGGTATATTTAAAAAATTAAATGGGAAAAAATAAAAAGAGCATAAGTAAAAAATGGAGGTATTACAAATGAAAGTGTTATTTGCAATAAGGGATGAAGAGAATATTGTTGATAGTATAGTTCGTAAATATCAACAAGATTATAAAAAGAAATTAATATACAAAGAAGTAAAAAACTTTACTGCAATTATAAGAGAGTTACAAGAGAATAATTATGATAGAATTATAGTTAGCGATGATTTAGATTTAAAAATTAAAAAAAGTGAAGATGGAGAAAATTTATTACTAAAAAGATTAAAAGATGTTGTCAAAGTTTCTAAAAATAGTGAAAAAGATAATAAAATTATATATATATGTGAAAACAAGAAAAATTTAAAAAAATTATTAGAAATGAATATCTTTAATATAGTAATAGGAAAAGATAAAATAAAAAGAAAAATTTATGATTTTATAATAAGCCCAAAAGATAAAAAAAGTGCTATAGAATATTATGGAATTGTAGATTCTAATAATTCAATTAAAGTGGAAGAGAAAGAAGATAATAAAGAAGATATAGAAAAGAATATAAAATATTTAAACAGAAAAGATTTAACAGAAGAAAAATATATAAAAAGATTTGATAATATATACGCTAAATTAGATGCAAAAAATATAGCTGATATAGTAAGTTCATTAAATGCTAGTACTAAAAAAATACTTCAAAAAGGAAGCTCTAAATATAAAAAGTTTATTGAGATGCAAAAAAATTCACAATTAAAAATAGAAAATGAAAAAAAAGAAGTAGAAAAAGCAAAAAATAATAAAAAAGATATAGCCAAAAAAGAAACAGAAAAAGTAAAAACTAATAAAAAAGATATAGCAAAAAAAGATGCAGAAAAAGTAAAAACTAATAAAAAAGATATAGTAAAAAAAGAAGTAGAAAAAGCAAAAAATAATAAAAAAGATATAAAAATAAAAGAAGTAGTTACCGAAGAAAAGAAAAGGGGAAGAGGAAGACCTCGTAAAGAAAAGATAGAGGAAGAAGTTGTAGCACAAGTAAAAAGAGGAAGAGGAAGACCTCGCAAAGGTGTTGAAGTATCTCAAGAATCAGAAAAAAACAAACGTGAAGAACAAGATTCAAGAAATAATAAAAAGAGTACTATAAAAGAGGAAACAACAAAAAAATCTACAAGCACAGCAAATATATCTAAAAAAGAAAATAAAACGAATCAACCAAAGCAAACACAAAAAAATAAAAATACAAAAAACAAAATAGAAGAGGACAATTTAGAAGAAACAAAAATTACAAAAAATAGCAAAACTTCAAAAAATAAATTGAATAGCCAAAAACAAGAAGAAATAAAAAAACATAGCAAATTAAGTTTAGATGATGATTTAAATGAAGATTTTGAACTTGAAAATAATAATTATGATAACTTAGATTTGGACAAAGAAAAAGAAACCGAATATAATAATAATTTCGATGTGGATTTAGAAGATAAAGACCTATATTTAGATGAAGAAGATGACCTAGAAGATGAATACGACTTAGATTTAGACGACGAAGAAGACCTAGAAGATGAAGAAGACTTAGATTTAGAAGACGAAGAAGACCTAGAAGATGAATACGATTTAGATTTAGACGACGAAGATGAGTTAGAATATGAAGATGATTTAGATTTAGACGATGAAGATGACTTAGAATATGAAGAAGACTTAGATTTAGACGCCGAAGATGAGTTTGAAGACGAAGAAGACTTAGATTTAGACGACGAAGATGAGTTAGAAGATGAAGATGATTTAGATTTAGACGACGAAGATGAGTTAGAAGATGAAGATGATTTAGATTTAGACGACGAAGATGAGTTAGAATATGAAGATGATTTAGATTTAGACGACGAAGAAGATGATCTAGAAGATGAAGATGACTTGGATTTAGACGAAGAAGATGATCTAGAAGATGAATACGACTTAGACTTAGATGAAGAAGATGAGTTAGAAGATGAAGAAGACTTAGATTTAGAAGACGAAGAAGAGTTAGAAGATGAAGAAGACTTAGATTTAGACGACGAAGAAAATCTAGAAAATGAATATAATCTAAACTTAGATGAAGAAGATGATTCAGAAGAAGAAATCGATATGCTAAACTTAGACGATGCAGATGATTCAGAAGAAGAAATCGATATGCTAAACTTAGACGATGCAGATGATTCAGAAGAAGAAATCGACCCACTAAACTTAGATGAAGAAGATGATTCAGAAGAAGAAATCGACCCACTAAACTTAGATGAAGAAGATGATTCAGAAGAAGAAATCGACTCACTAAACTTAGATGAAGAAGATGATTCAGAAGAAGAAATCGACATGCTAAACTTAAATGAAGAAGATGATTCAGAAGAAGAAATCGACCTACTAAACTTAGATGAAGAAGATGATTCAGAAGAAGAAATCGATATGCTAAACTTAGATGAAGAAGATGATTCAGATGAAGAAACTGACATATTAAACTTAAATGATTTATCTGAATTAGAAAACAAAGAAAGCTCTAATTTCGATTCTAATAACTTTAAAGATAATACATTTAGTGGAATAAAAAACAAAAACTACAATCCAAATTATAATATTTCAAAACAACTAGATGAAATAAATGGAATCGAAACAACAAATAACAATACAAATAATAGTGAAACAGCATTAGTAAATGTAAATTCTGAAGAAAAACATAATATAGCCATTGCAGATAATCAAAATATAGCAGCATTTATAGGTGGACATGGAAATGGAACATCATTTATAATAAACAATTTAGCTTTATTATTATCAGAACAAGGAATAAAAACAGCAGTATTAGACCTAACAAAAAATAAAAACTCATATTATATATACACAGAAAATGAAGAAAGATTAAGAACTACTGCATATTCATGTTTTGAAAAGTTAAGAAGTGGAATTTGTGATGGAATAAAAGTTAATAAAAATCTAACTATATACACAACTTTACCTAATTCAGATGATGAAATAGAAAATAAAGATGCTGTGATTAATACATTATTAAACAATTATTCTTTAATATTATTAGATTGTGATTTAGATACAGATTTAGAATATTTTTCAATTGCAAAAGAAATATATTTAGTACAAAGTTTAGATATATTAACAATACAACCATTAACATCATTATTGAAAAAATTAAAAATGAACAAAGTATTAGATGAAGAAAAAATAAAAATATTATTAAATAAAGATATAAGAGTAAATGGAATAAATGATAGAATATTAGTTTCAGCAATGTCAGTATATAATTCTCCAGATACAACATATCAATTAGACTTGTTTGACAGAGAAAAAATTGAATATTTAACAATTCCTTTTGAAGAAAAAAATTATGCAAAATATTTAGAAGAATTAGTAAAATGTAAGTTAACAATAAGAGGATATTCAAAGAATTTATTAAATAGTTTTAATAAATTAGCAAAGATGGTATATCCAATAAACGAAAAGAAAAATTTTAAATCAAAAAAATAATTTTAATAGCTAGAATTAGATGGTAGGTGATATTTTTGAATGTAGGAATGATAATGTTAATAATTATAGTAGTATTGCTAATTGCCGTAATTACTATATTATTAATGAAGACATTTAGTATGAATGAAAAATTAAAAAAATTAAAAAATACTAATCAAAAAGTGAATTCTTTAGGGATTTTGCAAGATTTTATGGGAATTATAGGAGATAATTTAACTTCTTCAAAAGAAAAAATTAATAAAATAAATAATATGTTAATAGAAAAGTATGAAATAAAATATTCAACAATTGTACTTTTTGATGGAATAAAAAATTTCAAAATAGAAGCTTCTAATGTTAGTGAAAAACATTGGAATATGTTCGAAAATTTAGATTCACAAGATATATTTATGGAGAGCATTAAAAGTGCTACTCCTAAATATATTACTGTAAATCAAGGAGAAAAATTACCTTATTTAGATATGGAGTTTGAAAGAGCGAAATCAGCAATCTTTTTTCCAATGTATATAGATAATATATATATTGGATATTGGTTAATTGAAGGAAATAAATCTCATGAATTTGATAATATAGATACTACTATATTAGAAGTGATAAAAAATAATTTAATATCTGCAATAAGATCTATAAGAAATCAAAAAATACTAGAAAACTTAGTAAAAATTGATGAAACAACAGGACTAAATACATACGAATATTTATATACTAAAGCAATAAAAACAATTGACAAATATCCAACATCTATAGTATCATTAATAAAAATTATAAATTTACAACAAATCGAAGAAAAAATTAGCAAAAAAACAGCAGATGCAGTATTAAAAAATGTTTCAGAATTTATAGCATCAAGTTTATCTCCAGAGTATTTTTGTGTTAGATATAACGAAGATATATTAGCAATTGTATTTTCTGGAAGTGACATAGATGGTGTCGGAAAATTCTTAGAAGATTTAAAAAATCATATAGAAAAAATAAAAATAAAAACATTTGCTAGTTTAAATGAAAGTATGAATGGACTAGCTGTTACTCCAAAGTTAAATATCGCAATGACAACATATTATAAAGAAACAGCATTAGAAGGAATAATAAATACTTTAAGTAATTACTTAAAAAATACTACTTCAAATGAAAGTGATATAACATGTTTATAAAAGGAGGTCTAATATGATAAATGATGAAACTGTAAGTTTTCATGTTGAAAAAGAAAAAAATAATAAAACAAAGGAAATTCTAAAAAGTGTTTATGAAGCTCTTGTGCAAAAAGGATATAATCCAATAAATCAGATAGTTGGATATATACTATCAGGAGATCCAACATATATAACAAGTCATAATAATGCAAGAAATTTAATAAGAGAAGTCGAAAGAGATGAATTGTTAGAATGTATGGTAAAATCTTATATAGGATTAGATGAATAAATGAGAATTTTAGGAATTGATTATGGTGATGCAAGAGTTGGAATTTCGATAACAGATCCGTTAGGAATAACAGCACAAGGACTAGAAACAATACATCACAATGGAAATGATAAAGTTGTATTAAAAAGGCTAGAAGAGCTAATTAATGAATATAATGTTGATACTATTGTTATAGGAATGCCAATCAATATGAATGGAACAAAAACTGTAAGAGCTGAAATTACAGAAAAATTTATACATAAAATAAAATGTAAATTTGGTAAAATAAATATAGAAAGAATTGATGAAAGGCTAACAACTGTTGAAGCACATAAAACTATGAATTATCTAAATATAAATAAACATAAAAAAAGAGATATTGTAGATACAATATCTGCAGTTTATATTTTAGAAACATATTTAAAAAAAATAAATAACTGAAAGGAGAATTAAAGTTATGAGTAAAGATTTTTTTGGAGAGGAAGAAGATGTATTAATAGATGAAGAAGATTTATTTACACTAACTGATGAAGATGGAAATGAAATTAAATTTGAATTTTTAGATTTAATAGAATTAGAAAATGAAAATTATGTAGTTTTATATCCTATTGAAAATGAAGCTGATGAAGTAGTAATATTAAAAGTTCAAGAAACAGAAGGCGAACAAGACGAGTATTTAAGTGTTGATGAAAAAACTTTACAAACTGTATATGCAATATTTAAAGAAAAATTCAAAGATGTATATGATTTTCAAGATTAGTAATATAAATAGCACAAAAATATTAACATATTAGTATAATATTTTTGTGCTATATTAATTATAAAAAATAACAGAGAATTAAATATAAAGTTCTAAAATTAAAGTTTATATAATATTCATATTGTATAATAATTAATTTTAGGAGGAGATATATGGATAAGTTAAAGTCTATTACAAAAGGAGTAATAATTTCGTATATTATAACTATAGCTCTTATAATGATATTTTCTTTTATTTTAGTAAAAACAAATATTAAAGAACAAAATATAAGCACTGTTATAATAGTAATTTCAAGTGTAAGTATTTTAATAGGAACATCTATATCAACTATTAAATTAAAAAAACATGGAATTATTAATGGTATTATAATTTCAAGTATATATATGCTAATATTATATGTTTTTTCAAGTATACTAAACCACAGTTTTATTATAAATATGAATACAATAGTTATGATTTTTGTAGGAATAATTTTAGGAATTTTTGGAGGAATAATAGGCGTAAATATAAAATCTTAAATTTTTGTAAAATATAGTTGATATTTTTTATATTTTAATATAAAATTTAAAAATATGGAGGGCAATTAATGATAACTTTAGAAGAAGTAAAAAAAAATACTGAAATTAGGCATCTTATTCAAGGGGCTCAAGAGCAACTAAATGCTTTAGGATATACAGAACACTCATTTAGACATATTGGTATTGTATCTAAAAGAGCAGGAGAAATATTAGAAACATTAGGATATGAAAAAGAAAGAATAGAGCTAGCTAAAATAGCAGGATATATGCATGATATAGGAAATTGTGTAAATAGGTATGATCATGCTCATAGTGGAGCAATATTAGCTTATAATATTTTAAAAGATATGGGAATGGATTGCAAAAACAGAACAGATATTATGATGGCAATCGGAAATCATGATGAACAAACAGGAACAGCGGTAAATGATATCTCGGCAGCATTAATATTAGCAGATAAATCAGATGTACATAGAGATAGAGTTATAAATACTAATTTATCGACTTTTGATAAACATGATAAAGTAAATTATGCTGTTACAAACGCAAATTTTACAATTGATAAAAATCAAAGAAAAGTTATATTGAACTTGAAGATAGATACAAAAATTTCCCCAGTATTAGATTATTTCGAAATATTTATGGATAGAACAATGATGAGTAAATATGCAGCAAAATTTTTAAATATATGGTTTGAGTTAATAATTAATGATACAAAATTATTATAAAAAAGGATAAAAAGGAGGAAACAAAGTGAAAAAAAATTACACATTAAAAATTGTATTAGCTATGTTATTTGTAGCATTAGTATCCTTAGTATCATTTGTAGGTGTATACAAAGGAAAAAATTTATTAAAGGAGTATTCATTAGGAAAAGATTTTAGTCAAAGAAAAGTAGTAACCTTTTCTGTAAAAGAAGATACAAAAACAGAAGAGCAAAACAACGAAAACAACTCAGAAGAAGCAACAACAGAAGAGCAAAACAATGAAAATAATTCAGAAGAAGCAAAAACAGAAGAGCAAAACAACGAAAACAACTCAGAAGAAGCAACAACAGAAGAGCAAAACAATGAAAATAACTCAGGGGAAACAAAAACAGAAGAACAAAACAATGAAAATGTTCAAACCGATAAAGCAAAAGAATATAAAAATTCTAAAAATATTATAGAAAAAAGATTAGCTAAAATGAATTCATCAGAATATGATGTTAGATTAAATGAAAATACAGGAAGTTTAACAATTGAAATACCATATGATATGGATACAAGATACCCTGTAGAAATTGTATCAAAAGGAAAAACTCAAATTGTAAATCAAAGCACAAGCGAAACTATAATAGAAACAAATGGATTTAAAAGTGCAACAGCAAGAATAGACTCAACAAATTATGAAAAACCAGTTGTATTATTAAACATAAAGTTTACAAATGATGCCAAAAATACATTAAAAAATGCAAATACAAAATATACTGACAGTGAAGGTAATGAATCAGAAGCAAAATTTGAATTTACTCTAAACGGAGATACATTATATTCAGATACTGCAGAAAATTTTGTAAACACTGCTAAAAATGGAACATTAGATTTAGTTTTAGAACAAACTGATGATCAAGATAAGTTAGAAGACTATTATCAAAGTGCATTAACATTAGTTTCTATAATAAATAATGGTGAGATTGCTACAGACTATCAATTAGAATCAGTAAAAATTGTATCATCAAATATAAATATAAAAACAATAATAATAATAGTAGCTATAATTGGAGTAATTATGTTGGGATATGCAATATATAAATTCAAAGAAAAAGGAATTTTACCAGTATTATCTTTAATAGGACTAGTTGCTACAATATTATTAGTATTAAGATATACAAATGTAAAAATAACTTTATTTACTATTTTAGGACTAGCTGTTATAGTAGTAGCTAATTATATATTAATATTAAAAACATTAGGCAATGACAAAACATTTAAGAAAAACTTCGTAGAGATGTTAAATATATTAATACCTTGCTTTATAGTTGCAATAGTTTTATGCTGTTCTCCATATCTACAACTAGCAACAATGGGAATGACAATATTCTGGGGAGTAATTGTAATGTTTATATATAATGCATTAATTGTTAGAACTTTAATAGATAAATAATTGTGGAAGAGGTGTAAAAAAATGAAGAAAAAATTATTTATGATATCAATGATTATAATAATTATTGGAATAATAGTTGTTGCAGCAAAAGGTTTTAATGTAAATTTAAAATATAGAGCTCATCAAGCAATTAATATTCCAATTGGTTCAGAATATAATATAGAAGATATAAAAGCAATAACAAAAGAAGTATTTGCAAATGAAAAAGTTCAAATAGAAAAAGCTGGATTATATAATGATGAAGTAATCATAAACGTTCAAACTGTTTCAGAAGAGCAAATTGAAAATTTAAGAAAAAAAATTAATGAAAAATACAGTATAAAACAAGATGTAACTATAACAATAGGAACAGAATACAATGTAGAAGATGTTAAAGCAATTGCAAAAGAAGTTTTTGAAAAAGAAGATGTTAAAGTAGAAAAATCATCAGATGACGAAAAAAATGTTGTAATTGAATCAGAACTATTATCTGAAAAAACATTAGAAACATTAAACAATAAAATTAACGAAAAATATAACTTACAAAACACTACATCATCACTTGGAGTATCACAAATTATAACTTCAAATGAAATTGGTAGAGTACGTTTGTCTGATATGGCAAAACAATATATTTTGTATATAGGTATAGCAACTATTCTTGTATTAGTTTATTTTGTAATTAGATTTAGAAAATTAGGTATGGCTAAAGTATTAACCAAAAGCATATTATTGTTAGCTTTTTCAGAGATTTTCTATATGGCAATAATAGCAGTAACAAGATATCAAATAGATAAAACTGCTGTAATGGCATCAATTGCAATATATCTTATAGTATTAACATACTTAAATAAAAAATTTTTTGATCAAACAGAAAAAAATAAAATGTCAAAAAATGAAATATCAAAAAAATAAAATGTCAAAAAATGAAATATCAAAAAAATAAATAACGAATATAATATTACTATATTCGTTATTTATTTTTTTGGAAAAACATTATAGTAATATATAAATTTATTGGAGAGAAGGTGAGTGTAATAAGAAGGTGTTGTTGTTATAGAAGATGTGCTGAAAACGATATAAATTATAATGATATGATTAATATTTTAAATAATTATTCTGCAATATTGCTTGATGTTAGAAGTAGACAAGAATTTAAAGAAGGACATATAGATGGAGCTATAAATATACCTTTGTGTGATGTAAAAAAAGAAGTGCCCAAAAGAATAACAGATAAAAACAAATATATAATTGTATATTGCACAAGTGGGATAAGAAGTAAGAAGGCACAAAAAATATTGAATTCTATGGGATATAAAAATGTATATAATTTGATAAGTGGATTTAAGGGATAAAAATGTATATAATTAAGTGCTTTAAAATATTGACTGGCAGTGAGGACTATGGCTCTAAAATGAGCTAAGTCACTGCATTTTTTATAGTATAAATCCTTTTGCATTAAAAGTAAAAGAATAAAAAATTACTATATTTATTTCAAAGCACTATCTGAAAAATACAAAGAGCATATAGCACAATTGCTACAAACAATAAATCTATCTTTAAAAATTAATTTTAAAAATTTTATAAAATTATCCTCTTCAACACCAAGATGTATAAAAATTTTTTTAGGTAAAAGATTTAAAAGCGAGTTTAAAATAAAATCATTAGACGAAAAAGATATGTCTGATAAATATATTTGACTACTATTCGTATTAGCAATAATATTTTTAGAATCGTCTAATAAAATTTTTGCATTATTACTATAAATTAAATGTATACTTTCACTTTGTGGTGTTTGTATACTAATATATTCTTGTAATAAATTTACATATTCAGCATATTCTTTTTGAAGAATATAATCATTTATTACATTTTCAAGTATTAAATTAATAAAGTTTTTATAATTATATAATCTGAAATTAATGAAACCCTCTAAATTGCAAGATGAAGTTTTAGAAAAATATTCAATAATACAATCTTTTAATATATTCATCTTTTTAGCCACATTTGATTCAAGATTCATATTTTCAATTGTAGAATCTTGGATTTTTTTCTTATCTTGTATTGAAAAATAAAAAAAGTCAAATGCTAATTGTTGTTTTATAAAATATTTTTCATAAAAATTAATAATATATTTTGATAACATATTAGAAAATACTTTATAAAATAGTTTTTCATTATGACCTTTATAATGAATAATAATGTTATTAAAATGTTTGAATTTTTTTTGCGAATAATATATTTCTGGAAGTTCTGTATTGTCTAAATAGTTTTCTATTGTGTTTAATGAAGAAATATTATTACTTTTTAAACAGATTGAAATCATAAAAGCTCCTTTCTAAAACAAATATAGTATTCACAAAAAAATATTTTGATATACATATTTTATTCAGAAATAAGCTTTTTTGAAACTTGTTTTATAATAAATTCATAAATGGAACTTGGTTTTGTTTTATGGTTATACCATTTAAATAAGATAATTGATTATCAGATGTAATTTTAAATGTAAGGCTATAGCTAGATAAAGCTTGTGTTTTTAATTTAAAAATTTTATTAATTTTATTTATTCCATATTTTCCATCACCTATGATAGGACACCCAATATGTGCTAGATGAGCTCTTATTTGATGAGTTTTTCCTGTTTCTAAAGTTATATCTAGCAAACTTATATTTTTTGTTTGATTTATTTTTAATATTCTATATGATGTAATAATTTTTTGATAACCTGGTTTAAGATTATCAGAAATATATACCATAGATTTTTTAGAATCTTTAAATAAATAAGATTCTAATCTTTCAGATTTTTTTCTAGGAATGCCATATACAACACATATGTAGTGTTTTTCTATTAAGTGATTTTTAAAAGCATCAAGTAATATGTTTAAGCTAGTTTGATTTCTAGCAAACAATACAAGACCTGATGTGTTTCTATCTAATCTATGACAAGGCTCTATAAATTTATTAATATTGTTTGAAAATAGCTTTTTTGCATAACTAGAAAGCGAATTTTCACCAGTAACTTCAACTCCAATAGGCTTATTAAAAATAACAATATTATCATCTTCAAAAATTATAGGAATATTTAAGTCCTTTTTTTGCAAATTATCTGGTAAATATATTTTTATATCATCTCCTGTTCGTAACAGACAATTTTCAGAAGTTCTTTTATCATTAATTTTAACATCTTTTTTTCTTAATGTTTTGTATATTGTTGAAGTAGATAGTCCATCAATATTATCTAAAAGAAATTTGATTAATTTTTTATTATTATATTTTTCAGTTACTTTTAAATTTTTCATAGAAATATTATATAAGGAAAAAATTATTTTTTCAAGTACGTTATTTGAAATTTATATTCCAGTTTAACGGCTTATTTCAAGACTACTCTACAGATTAAAGTTTACAGTTCAGTGCCTTAAAATAAGCCGTTCCAAAGGAATTATATTATAAAAAATTCCGTTCCTTACTGGTCGGCAGGCTAAAGTTTTAATATATGAATAAGTAAGTGCTTTAAAATAATGGCTGGCAGTGAGGTTCTATGGCTCCCAAACTGCGCGTCATTACATTTTTTATAATATAATCCCTTTTCCACTACTCTAAAAAATGACTGTGAATAGTAACTCCAAAGTAGAAAAGCCACGAACATCCCCCTAAATCTCGCTAAGAATTTATAAAATTATTCCAGTCACACATTAATATTTGAAAATTATATTTATATTCCTTTGAACGGCTTATCCTAAGGCACCTGAACTGTAACGATTAAAGATATTAACTAAAGTTTAATTCAAAATAAATATTGAAAATCTTGCCACAAGGTGATAAAATGTCAAAAATAAAGAGTTATGGAGGAAGCTTAAATGTCAAAATTTGTTCATTTACATGTTCACAGCGAATTTAGTTTATTAGATGGAGCAAACAGAATAAAAGATTTACCTGTAAGAGCTAAAGAGCTAGGTATGGATTCAATAGCAATAACAGACCACGGTGTAATGTTTGGTGTAATTGACTTTTACAAAGCATGTAAGGCAAATGGGGTAAAACCAATTATTGGATGTGAAGTATATGTTGCTCCAAGAACAAGATTTGATAAAGAGCCAAATATAGATAACAAATATAATCATTTAATATTACTTGCAAAAAATAATAATGGCTATAAAAATCTATCAAAATTAGTTTCACTAGGATTTATAGATGGATATTATTATAAACCAAGAATAGATAAAGAAATATTAGAAAAATATCATGAAGATTTAATATGTTGTAGCGCTTGTTTAGCAGGAGAAGTGGCACAATCAATATTAAAAGAAGATATGCAAAAAGCAGAAGAAACAGCAATGTGGTTTAAAAATTTATTTGGAGAAGACTATTATTTGGAGGTACAAGCAAATTCATTAAGAGAGCAAGCACTAGTAAATCAAAAATTAATTACATTAGCCAGAAAATTAGATATACCACTAATAGCAACAAATGATGCTCACTATCTAAAAAAAGAAGATTACTATAACCACGAAGTTTTACTATGTGTACAAACAGGAAAGAGAATGACAGATGAAGATAGAATGTCATTTTCGATAAATGATTTTTATATAAAATCACCAGAAGAAATGGAAGAATATTTTTCAAATATTCCAGAAGTACTAGAAAACACAGTAAAAATAGCAGAAAAATGTAATGTAGAATTTGAATTTGGAAATACAATACTTCCAAATTACGATGTTCCACCAGAATTTGAAACACATTATGATTATTTAAGAAAACTAAGTAGTGATGGAATGAAAAAAAGATATGGAAATGACATTCCACAAGAAATTTTAGATAGAGAGTCATATGAATTATCAGTAATAAAAAAGATGGGATATGTAGATTACTTTCTTATTGTATGGGACTACATAAATTATGCAAAATCACAAGGAATTCCAGTAGGGCCAGGGCGTGGATCTGGCGCAGGTTCAATAGTTGCATACTCAATAGGAATTACAGACATAGATCCAATAAAATATAATTTAATTTTCGAAAGATTCTTAAACCCAGAAAGAATAAGCATGCCAGATTTCGACGTTGACTTTTGCTATGAAAGAAGACAAGAAGTAATTGATTATGTTGCAAGAAAATATGGGCATGACCATGTATCACAAATTATAACTTTTGGAACAATGTCTGCAAGAATGGTAATTCGTGATGTAGGTAGAGCTCTAGATGTTCCATATGCTGAAACAGATAAGCTTGCTAAAATGATTCCAAATGAAGTTCACATTACAATAAAAAAAGCACTAGAGCAAAATAAAGAGCTAAATGATTTATATGAAGGCGATGAAGAAATTCGCAAATTATTAGATATAGCAATGGGGCTAGAAGGACTTCCAAGACAAGCATCAACACATGCTTGCGGAATAGTTATAACAAAAGACCCAGTAGATACATATGTTCCACTATATGTTAGAGATAATTTAATTTCAACACAATTTATAATGACAACATTAGAAGAGCTAGGTTTACTAAAAATGGACTTTTTGGGACTTAGAACTTTAACTGTTATTCAAGATACAATAAATTTAGTAAAACAAAATAGAGGAATAGATGTAGAATATGACAAAGATATGAATGACCCTAAAGTATATAAATTATGGCAAGATGGAGATAGTATTGGAATATTTCAATTTGAAAGCCAAGGTATAACAAATTTTATGAAAGAGCTTAAACCAGACTGCTTAGAAGATATAATAGCTGGAGTTTCATTATATCGTCCAGGTCCAATGGATCAAATTCCAAGATATATAGCAAATAAAAAAGACCCAGAAAATGCCGTATATACACATCCAGCATTAAAGCCAATACTAAAAGTAACATATGGTTGTATGGTTTACCAAGAGCAAGTAATGCAAATAGTACGAGAACTTGCAGGATATTCACTAGGTAGAGCTGATCTAGTAAGAAGAGCAATGGGTAAGAAAAAGTTAGATGTAATGGCAAAAGAGCGAGAATATTTTATACATGGACAATTAGATGAAGAAGGAAATGTAATAATACCAGGTTGTGTTAGAAATGGAATTGATGAAGAATCTGCAAATAAAATATTTGATGAAATGGCAGAATTTGCAAAATATGCATTTAATAAATCCCATGCTGCAGCATATGCAGTAGTATCATATAGAACAGCATATTTAAAAGCCTATTATCCAGCAGAATTTATGGCAGCAACACTAAATAGCTTTTTAGGAAATCTAGATAAAGTTCCACTATATGTAGACGAATGTAAAAGATTAAAAATACAAATTTTAAAACCAGAAATAAATAAAAGTTTTACTAAATTTACGGTAGAAGATGGAAAAATAAGATTTGGTTTAGGAAGTATAAAAAACGTAGGGTTAGCAGTATTAGATGCAATAGTAAAAAACAGAGAAGAAAATGGTAAATTTAAAGATTTAGCAGATTTTTGTGAAAGAATGCAAAATGATTCTGTTAATAAAAAGTGCATAGAAAGTTTAATAAAATCTGGAGCAATGGATGAATTTAATCAAACAAGAGCAACTTTACTTGCGTCATTTGAAGATATAGTAGATAGCATAAATACAGCATCAAAACACAGTTTCAAAGGACAAATTACAATGTTTGATATTGGAGGAGATAATGAAGAAGATCTAGATAAAATAAAATATAATTATACAATATTAGAAGAGTACTCCGAAAAAGAGCTATTATCAATGGAAAAAGAAATGTTAGGGCTATATATAACAGGGCATCCACTTGAATCAATAAGAACTGAAATAGAATGTCAAACAAATATAAATACATTAAAAATGATAGAAGCCAAAGAAGAAGAGCTAGAAACAGGAAAAACAATATTAAAAGACGGTCAAAATGTAAAATTTGCAGGAATCATTAGTAGCATAAAAAAGAAATATACTAAAACAAATAAAATAATGGCATTTGTAACAATTGAAGATTTGTATGGATCTTGCGAAATAATAGTTTTTGAAAATTGCTATTTAAATTGTTCAGATGTATTAATTGAAGATAATATTGTATTAGTAGAAGGTAGATTAAGTATACGAGAAGATGAAGATACAAAAATTGTAGCAAGCCGAATAACTAAATTTGGAGCTAAAAATTCAAGAATTTTAGAAATTGATATAACAGATATAACAGAAGCGCAAAAAGAAAAATTAAGAGGTGCAATAAAGTTTTTTGCAGGAGATAGAAATAATATTGCCGTAAAAATTATAAATGGAGATAGCTCTGTAATGTCTGGTGGAATTTTTATAAATGATGAGATTTTTAATGAATTTAGGCAGATTGCGGGATATGATAAAGTAAGTGTGAAAAACTAAAAAAAACTCAAAGAGATAATATCTCTTTGAGTTTAAAGTTGTTCAAACATGGAAAATTAATCCGAGGTTGAACAGGGTCCACAATATGACTAAAGTGCATATTAGGACAGTCAGGACTGTGGCTTTTGCAAGTAGCCGCAAAAAATACCATAGTCTTCGTTCAAACATGAGAAATCCCCCTTTCGTTGTATAAAAATATTGTACCAAAGTTCTACCGAAAAGTCAAACTTATGTAACCCATCGCACTCATTATTTAGAGAACAGTGCTTTTCATGAAAATTATTAAACACATTCTACATAAAAAATCAAAAATATCACTAAAATCGAAAAATATCATATTATATAATAATCTGACATATTTTGGAGGAATTTATATGAAAAGAATAAAAAAAGGTGATATTGTTTCAAGAAATTCGTATCAGAATGATATTTTATTTTATGTAGAAAAAATTATAGAATCGAAAAAGAGAGGAAAAATAGCAATTTTAAAAGGTGTAACTATAAGAATTGAAGCAGATGCACCAATTGATGACTTAGACTTTCCAAATCAAAATAGAATAAAAGAAAATTTAAGAAAAATAGAAGCAAGAATAGAAAGTATAGATTCTAGAGATAATAGAAAGATAACAAAATATGGAAAAATATTGCATTTAGATGGGGACAAAACATATAGCGAAAAAACAGAAAAATATTATAAAAAGAGAGGCTTAAATTATGTAGTTAGGCATGTAATGGAATTTAGACAACCAATAGTTGTACGAAACTTATTACAAAGATACAGACCCGATATATTAGTAATTACTCGGTCATGATGGTATGATAAAAAATGGTAAAAATTATAATGATATAAATAATTATAGAAATTCTAGGTATTTTGCAAAAACAGTTAATGAGGCAAGAATGTGGAATTCAAATAATAGTGAGCTTATAATTTTTGCAGGAGCATGTCAGAGCTACTATGAAGCTTTAATTTCAGCAGGAGCAAATTTTGCATCATCACCTGCAAGAATATTAATAGATTTTATGGATCCATTAACTGTAGCAGAAGAAATATCAACAACAAATCAAAACAAACTGATAATGATGTCCGATTTAGAGGGAAAAATAAGAAATGGAAGAAAAGCAATAAGTGGTATTGGAGCAAGAGGAAAGAAAATTGTAATATAATTGTAACAAAATTGTAATGTAAATGTGATATTTTTTAAAAATCATTAAAAAATGTTAAAAAGACAGTATATTCAAGGATTTTACAAAAAAAAACACGTTTTGACAATTTTTTTTAGGGGTGCTATAATTTTTGTAGAATAATGAAGTAGGTGATTAAATGATTTGCAAAAATGATATAACAAGTATAAGAGCAGATATTGGAGAAAATGTAGGACAGAAAATAATTGTCAAAGGTTCTCTAGGAAGGAGTAAATTATTCGAGAAACAAGCTACGATAGAAAAAACATATCAAAATATTTTTATAATAAAATATGATGATAATGACAGAAACGTAACATATAGTTATACAGATGTTTTAACAAGAACAATAGAAATGGAAGTGTTTAATGGAAAAGATTATACACCATTAATGCCAGAAGTAGTAGAGGAAAAAAAGAGAAGAAGGAAATTAAGTTAATTATATATATTTTTTATAAGAAGATAGGATAACTATCTTCTTATTTTTTACAATTTACAGCAAAAGTGAGCCGTTCCAAGGGGATTATATTATAAAATTGCAAAATAAAATTATGGTATATGTATAAACAACATAAGTAATATAGTATGATATACTTTAATTTGCAATAAAAATATTTGCCAAAAGGGAACGGGGCGTTACAGCTTACTGCATGTAGCGGGGAGATTAATTGCTTGCTTATAATTTAGCAGAGAATGAAGAAAAGATAAAAAATCTCCGTCCCCGAAATCTCCGTCCCCGAAATCTCCGTCCCCAAAATTCTCCGTCCCCGAAAAGTCGAAAAATGTAAAAAGATGCCATTGACAAATAAAAAAAATATGTATAAAATTGAGGAGAAAAGTTAGATAAATAGTAAAAGTTATTATGCAAATATGCAAATATAAATAACTTTAATATTTGTAAAAAAACAGATGATGAAAAATATCAAGGAGGAACGTATGAATGGGCAAAAAATAAAAAGCGAACAAACAACAACTAAAAGCAAAAAAAGTTATATTGTAGTAATTTTATTAATACTTGCAATATTGTTATCTTCAATATTTGGTTATTATGCATATTCAAAATACAAAACAACTTTAACAGGAAATGGAACGGCAACAGTAGCAAAATGGAGCTTTAAAGTAAATGGTCGAACAGAGCAATTTACAACAGTAAATTTAGAAGAAACAATGAATACAGCAAATAATGTAACTACAAAAAGAATAGCTCCAGGAACAAGTGGAAAATTATTGTTACAATTAGATGCAAGAGGTAGCGAAGTAGCAGTAGATTACACCATAACATTAGATGTAACAAACAAACCAACAAATTTAAAAATGTACGAAAAATATGAAAATGGAAAATATTCAAGCCAAATAATGGCAAAAGATAATATAATGACAGTAGAAGGAATAAT
>JAGBDU010000007.1 GCA_017937285.1 Clostridia bacterium | reverse complement strand
GTTTTAATACATTAGTAATTATGTGCTTTAAAATATTGGCTGGCAGTGAGGTTCTATGGCTCCCAAACTGCGCGTCATTGCATTTTTTATAATATAATCCCTTTTCCACTACTCTAAAAAAATGGCTGTGAATAGTAACTATCTACTAACAAAATTTTTATTATTTTTTTTATAAACAATGGATTTTAAAAAAAAATTATGTTATTATAAAATAAATAATTTCACGGAGGATAAAATAATGGATTCAAAACCTATTAGAAGAAAAAGTATAAATTTAATTTTACTTATTTTTATAATATTATCTATAATTACATTAATAATTATATCAGTTTACTTAATTAATTTTTCCAGCAAAAACGATGAAACTGAAAATACTGCAACCATACAAAACACAGAAAATAATTCTATTAAAATGGGAATCAATACTAATAATACTCAATCAGAAAACAACATTTCAAAAAATAATAATTATGTGTCTAACTCAATTGAAAATTTTGAGAATTTTGAAGATATAAATACTAATGAAATTACACCGCAAACTTCTTATGATTCTAATACTATAACTTTTAATGACCACATATTAACTTTTGATGATTCTGTAAATGCTTCTATAATTCAAACTACAAATATTCCAGAACTTCAATTAAGTTATCCAGATTTTAACTTTAAGATGCTATTAAACACAAATAGATCAACATCTTTTGAAAGTTTAAAAAATAATACCTCTTTAAAAAGCTATTTAGAATCAAAATATAATATATCAATAACAAGTCCTTTAAAATTTGGAAATATAAATAATCTTGATATGATTATATGTACTATATCAGATAATAATGGTAACGCTTATTTTATTATTACACCACTAAGTGATTCTGAAATTATGTATTCAAAAATTTACAATACAAGTGACAATCAATCTTTAATCGAGGATTTAACAAAACCTCTAGAAGAAATTTCATCAATGATATCAAAATTACAAAATTAAAATTTTATTATAGGAGTGAGTTTTATGGCTAATGAAAAAAAAATAAAAGTTGTATCAGGAAAAGGAAAAAACTTAAAGATTTCTAATGTTAAAGATCATTTAGATATAGAAAAACCAAAAGAAGATGTTGATAAAGAAAAAATAATAATACCTACCAAAAAAAAATAAACGATTAAGTGGGGCTGTTTTTAGCAGCCCCATTTAATCACTTATTTTTTACATTGCTTCTTTTTGCTCTTCAATATTCTCATCATTTATGCTATCATCTTCTTGCTTTACAACTTCTAAACTAGATATTGAAACTTCATATGCTACTTTTGTTTCTGATGTTCCATCTTCATATTTTTTCTCATATGTTCTAGATTGAACTCTTCCTATTACTTTTACTTCTGTTCCAACTTCTATATTTTCACAGAATCTAGCATTTCTTCCCCAAGCAATACATGGAATGTAATCTGATTTATTATATGCTCTATTTACGGCTAATAATAAATCTGCAATTTCTCTTCCAAATGGTGTTTGTCTGTAAATTGGTTTTTTACATATGTAACCATTTAATATAACTTCATTAGATACAAAATCTTTGCTAGCTTGAATTTCTTCGTCTTGATTTTCTACGAATTTAACATCTTTAGCAAATACAGTTAAAACTAATTTATTTCTTTCATTTTGATAACTATTATAAGATCTAAATTGTCCTTCTATAACTACTTTTTTGTTAATTGCTAAATCTTCTGATTCTAATAGTCTTTCTGATATTGTAATTGGAATAATATCTGCATTTCCGCTTAAACGAGGTACCTCTAAATCAAATATGTAGAATTTTTCTCCATAAATTTCATGACTAAATTTTTTATCGCTAGTAACCTTTCCAACCAATATTAAATGGTTATTTTCTAAATAATTTGTATTCAAATTTTTTTCCTCCCCTTATTTGTTTATCTACTGTATTTATTCATACTGTTTTTCCTATAAGTTTTATTATACTATCTTTTTTCGAATTTGTCTACATAAAATGTTATTTTTTTCAATATTTTTTATTATTTGGTTATTTTTACTTTTTTTATGTTTATTTTACATATTGTCTTTTATACCATAAATTAGGTCAATTATTGTTATAATCATACCATCATACGCGTTTATATTTTTTTTATTTTTTTCAAATTTTATTTCCTGCATATCTGCTAGTTTATTATTTCCATATATATTTTCCTGAATAAAGATCATATAATTTTCCTCTGTAGCGCTAGATATAGTTACAGTAGCTTTTGAGTTATAACCGTATGTTATAACATTTGAACAAATACTTTGTATTTTATCACTTTTACAATGTATGTCAGAATTCCAAAGTATATACTTAGATTTTTTTAAAATTTTATCTAAAACATACCCATCATCAATATTTTCATTTACTACAATTGAGTCAAATTTTACATTTCTAAAATTTCCCAAATTTTCATTGTTTAAAAAGATTATTTCATTTTCTTTTAATTTATCTTTCATAATATTTTTAATATTATTTTCACTATTTTTATCTGTTATAATCCCTATAAAAAACATATTGCCTCCTGGAAATATAATTGTTAAATAATATTATTTTATCAAATTATAAGAAAAGTATTCATTTACTTTTTAATTTGAGCTCCTGTAGAATCAATATAATATTCTGAATCATAAATTAAATCTGACACAGTAACAACTTCAAAACCAGAATTTTTAATATTATTTATTAAATATTCTAAACTATCTGCAGTATGTTCGGTTCCATTATGGCTTAAAATTATTGAACCAGAAGATAACTTATTACTTATTCTATTCCACATTTCTTCGCCTGTTAAACCTTTGTAATCTAATGTATCTAAATTCCATTGTATTGTCTTTATATTAATCGATTCCGCTGCATTTAAAACTGTATTATTATATTCTCCATATGGCGCTCTATACAATGTAGTCTTTTTATTTGTTAAATTTTCAATTTTTTTACTACAATCTTCAATCTCTTTAATATTTTTTTCATAATCTAAGTTATTAACATGTGGATGTGTGTTTGAATGATTTCCGAATTTCATGTCCTGCTTCATTTATCTTTTTTACCGCTTCTGGATATTTATCAACCCAATCTCCTACCATAAAAAATGTAATCTTTGTATTTGTTTTGTCTAAAACTTCTAATATTTTATCAATATCATCTGCATTCCAAGCACAATTCATTGTAAGTGCCACTTTTTTATCTGTAGTTTTTACACAATAAATAGGTAATTTTTTTTCAGTATTTGCTACTTCAAGCAAACCGGCTTGATTTTTTATAAAAAATGCCATACATAATAGTATCGCCACTGTTGAAAAAGATATAAAATATGATATTATTTTATCTTTGTTACAAACAATAAACATATACAACCTCCCTATAAATAAAGTTATTTTTTACAGTTCACGGCTAATCCAAAAACTATAACTTGTAACAGCTTATTAATTTTATTCAACTTTAATAATTTTATGTATTTGCAAAAAAAAATGTAATTACACTAAAATATAATTTTTATTAATTTAAAAGTTATAACTTTTTACTTTAGTTATATTTAATAATAAATTATATTTTTTATAATTACATTTTATATTGTTATTAAATTAATTTATTTGTATGATTTAGTCTAACATATTACGTTTCTTTAGCAAAATCATTGCAATAATTGTGACAACACTTGCTATTGCCATAAGTGCAAAAAAACCATATTTATATGTTTGAAATGGAACAGGAACATTCATTCCCCATAAACTTGCAACTAGTGTTGGAATTGCTAATATAATTGTTATTGATGTTAAAAATTTCATTACATCATTGATATTATTTGAAATAATTGATGCATACATGTCCATAGTTTCATTTAATATATCACTATATATTTTACTCATTTCTATTGCTTGCTTATTTTCAACTATTGCATCTTCAAGTAAATCCTCATCTTCTTCATATAATTTTATAATTCTACCTCTTAGTGTTTTTTCCATTACTATTTCGTTTGACTTTAATGATGTTGTAATATATACTAATGATTTTTCTAAACTTAACATTTTTAATAAATCTTCATTTTTTAAATTTTTCTTTAATGTTTTTTCTATTATTTCTGTTTTTTTGTTTACTATTTTTAACATATTTAAAAAAACTGATGAATTTTCATAAAAGATTTGAAATAAAAATTGACTTTTTTTGTATGTTGAAATTTTTCTACCAACTATGCTTTCTATTCTGTTAAAAATTTCATTTTCTTTTAATGATACAGTAACTATATATTCATCTCTTACAAATATAATTCCAACTGGCATTGTTGTATATACATCGATATCGTTTTCTTTTTCTATTATTGGAATATCTATAATAAATAATATAGTTCCATCATCTTCTATATCAACTCTGGCCTTTTCTTCATAGTCTAATGAATATCTAATAAAATCTTGCTCAATTTCTAGATTTTGACATACATCTTCAATCTCCAATTCTGTAGGATTTATCATATTTATCCAATTACCTTTTTGATATACTGTTGTTTCTGATGTTACATTTGTTACAATATCTGTATTATACATTTTTACCATTATATATCACCTCTTCTACTAAAATTTTTATTTTAAATTTCTTGAACTTATAGACTATACTTAATCGGCTCTTGGTTTTAATTCTTCATATATTGGCTTTTCTTCTTTTATCATTGTAGACTTTCCGTGGCCTGGATATACTATTGTATCTTCAGGTAACTTTAGCAACTTGTTTGTAATTGAATTCATAATCTGTTCCATACTTCCGGTTGGTAAATCTGTTCTTCCCCATGTTCCTCTAAACATAGTGTCTCCTGTAAATACCATTTTTTCTTGTTCACAGTATAAAGAACTTCCACCTTTGGTATGTCCAGGAGTATGAATTACTTTAAATTGCAAATTTCCTATATGAATTAAATCATTATCATCAACTCTACAAAAATCTTTTATAATAATTTCTCCAAATCCTATGTATGATGCTAAACTTATTTTATCATCACTTAAACCATCACTATCATCTCTATGTATTAATATTTGTGCTTTAGTATTATTTACAAGTTCATTCACTCCACCAATATGATCTCCATGGCAATGTGTTAAATAAATATATTTAACTTTTGATTTTAGTGTTTTTAGCATATCCATTATTTTATTTATTTCCCCACCTGGGTCAATAACAATAGTTTCTCTCGATATCTCATCCTCCACTATATAACAATTTGTAAATTCATTAAATGGAGTTTGAACTTTTATTCTCTTTAGTATCATTTTTATATACTCTCCTCTTTGAATTTCATATATTATTTTTTTCTATTTACTTCATACACACTATCTACTTTTCTTAATGATTTTACTACAGTATTTAATACATTTAAATTTTCTACTTCGATTGTTATGTTAGTTTCTGCTGTTCTATCTCTGTGAACTTTAGAATCAACTGCCATTAATGTACATTTATTATTTGATATTTCTTTTATAATATCTGACAATAATCCATTTCTATCATTAGCTAAAACTTGAATGTCAACATTATAAGAAGCTTTATCTTGTTCACTCCAAAATACATCTATTATTCTATCTCCTTGAGATATTAAATCTTTTATATTTTGGCAATTCTTTCTATGAATTGAAACACCTCTTCCCCTTGTTATAAATCCTACTATTTCATCTCCTGGAACAGGGTTACAACATTTAGAAAATCTAACTAAACAATTATCTATTCCTTTAACTATTATACCATTACTTGATGCCCTATTAGCTCTTGGCTTTTCTGTTGCAAGTTCTTCTATTGTTTTTTCTATTTCCTCGTCTTGGTTATCTTTTTTATATGCTTCTAAAATTTTTGCAATTATTCTTGAAGAAGATATTGCTCCAAAGCCTACTGCTGCATACATATCTTCTACAGTATTAAATTTGTATCTATCTAATGCTACTTGAACATATTCATTTTTAAATAATGTTGCGTAATTCATTCCAATTCTTTTTATTTCTTTTTCTATTAAGTCTTTGCCTTTAACTATATTATCTTCTCTTTCGTTCTTTTTAAACCATTGTTGTATTTTATTTTTTGCAGATGAACTTTTTACAAATTTTAACCAATCTCTACTTGGTCCTTTTGCTTGGTCTGATGTTATAATCTCTACTATATCCCCATTTTTCAATTTAGTAACTATTGGCATCATCTTGCTATTTATTTTACATCCAGTCATATGATGACCTATTTCCGCATGAACACTATATGCAAAATCTATTGGGGTTGCCCCTCTTGGTAATACTTTTATTTGACCTTTTGGTGTAAATACATATACTTCATCTTCAAATAATTCTGTTTTTAATGTTTTTAAAAATTCTTGTGGATCTTGCATATCTTTTTGCCATTCTAAAGATTCTCTAAGCCAAGCTAATTTATCCTCTTGAACTACAACATTCGATTTTTTACTTTTATTAGCTTCTTTATATGCCCAATGTGCAGCAATACCATATTCTGCAATTCTATGCATATCCCATGTACGAATTTGCACTTCAAATGGTGTTCCTTTTGGTCCAATTAATGTTGTATGTAAAGATTGATACATATTAGGTTTTGGAACTGAAATATAATCTTTAAATCTTCCTGGCATTGGATTATATAATTCATGCACAACACCTAAAGCTGCATAGCAGTCTTTTACTGAATTTACTAGAATTCTAAGAGCAAATAAATCATATATTTCATCTAAAGTTTTATTATCTCTTTTCATTTTTCTATAAATACTATATAAATGTTTTGCTCTTCCAGTAATTTCTGCATCTATTTTTTGTCTTTTTAGCTCTGCATTAATTTGATCTACTACTTGCTCTATAAATTTTAAACGCTCTTCTCTTTTTTTATCTATTCCTTCTACAATTTCTCTATATTCGTCTGGATATAAATATTTAAATGACAAATCTTCTAATTCCCATTTTAATGAATATATACCTAGTCTATTTGCAAGTGGTGCATATAAATCTGCTGTTTCTTTTGAAATTGCAATTTGTCTATCTCTTTTTAAAAATTTTAGAGTTCTCATATTGTGTAACCTATCGGCTAGTTTTATCAAAATAACTCTTATATCTTTTCCCATTGCCAAGAACATTTTTCTATAATTCTCAACTTGTTGTTCTTCAGCACTTGTATATTTTAAATTGCCAAGTTTTGTTACTCCATCAACCATTTCAGCGATTTCTGTAGAAAATTCTTTTCCTAATTCTTTAATTGTAACTTCTGTATCTTCCGCTATATCATGCAATAATGCTGCACAAATTGTACTATCATCTAAACCGATTTTTGCTAAAATGTATGCTACTTGGAGTGGATGGATAATATATGGCTCTCCAGATTTTCTAAGTTGGGTTCCATGTTTTTCTTTTGCAAATTCATATGTTCTTCTTATTAGTTTTATATCTGATTTTCTATTATTTTTTTTCATTATTTCTACAATATCATCGATTGTTTCATTTTTTACCTCAGACATATATAGCACCCCCTTTTAATACGATTTTCTAATATCTTTTAAATTAATTTGTACACTTTCTCTTCCATTAAATTTATTAAGCTCTAATGAACCAACTATATCTATTTTATCACCTAATAAATATTCATTTACCAATCTTCCCATATTAAATCCAATTGCATCAATTATAATATTTTTATCTCTTAATGTTAATTTAATATGTTTTCCTTCTGATAAAGCTCTTATTGAATCTATTTTTAAATTTTTATATATAAATATTGGCATTTTATTTGCTTCACCATAAGGCTCTAATGCCTTTAAATCATTTATGGTTTCAATACTTATATCTCCACTTGTTATTTCTTTATCTATTTTTATAATTGGTACTAATTCTTTTATATTTGTTTCTTCTGTATATGATTCTACATTTTCTTTAAATTTATCAAATTCTGATTTTTTTACTGTAATTCCTATTGCCATTGAGTGACCACCAAATCTTTCTATGTGATCTGGACATTTACTTAAAGCTTCATGCAAGTCAAATCCTTGGATACTTCTTCCAGAACCTTTTCCTTCTTCTCCTTCAAAACATATTAAGATACTTGGTTTGTAGTACATTTCTGTTACTTTTGATGATACAATTCCAATTACGCCATGATGCCAATTTTCATTTCCTAATATGATACAATTTTTATCTTTTTCTCCATTTTCAATCATTTGTAATGCTTCATTAAATATTTTTACTTCTTTTTGTTGTCTTTCTGAATTATATTTGTTTAACCTTTTTGCTATTGTTTGTGCTTGTATAATATTTTCTGTTAAAAATAATTCGAGTGCTTCTTGCTCATATCCAAGCCTTCCACAGGCATTAACTCTTGGAGCCACTCCAAATGATATCGTAGTTGAATCTATACTTTTACATCCTGTTGTTTTTAATAAAGCCCTTAGTCCTATATTTTTGGTTACTTCTACTAATTTTAATCCTAACTTAGATATTACTCTATTTTCATCTACTAGTGGTACTATATCTGATATTGTTCCCACACAAACTAAATCTAGATATTTTAAAAATTCTTTTTCTTCTAAATTATATTTTATAGATATTGCTTGTATTACTTTGAAAACAACACCTACACCTGCTAATTGATTAAATGGATATTTATTATCCTTTCTTTTAGCGTCTACTATTGCTAGCGCATTTGGTAAAGTTTCTGCTGGCTCATGATGATCTGTTATAACAGTTTCTAATCCTAAACTATTTGCATAATCAATTTCTTCTAAGCCTGATATTCCGCAATCAACAGTTATCATTAGTGAATATTTTTGTTCTACGATTTTGTCTATAGCTGTTTTGTTTAATCCATATCCCTCTTCTAATCTATTTGGAATATAGCTATCGACTATTAATCCTCTATCTTCTAAAAATTTTTTTAATACAGTAATACTAGTTATTCCATCAACATCATAATCCCCATATATAATTACTTTTTCTTTGTTTTCTATTGCTTTTATAATTCTGTTTACTGCAATTTCCATATCTGGCATTAAAAATGGATCATAAAAATCTTTTCTTGTTGGATTTAAAAATACATCTATACTATTTGTTAGCTTTTTATTTGAAATTACTGTTGCAACTAATTTACTTACATTATATTTATTTGATATTTCCTCTACTTCTTTTGTGTTTGTTTCATAATATTCCCATTTTTTATTCATCCTTTTCTCCTTTTATAATACAAATTTTCTTTATTGTATATCATTTTTTGTAAATTTAAAAGGGGTATAATAAAAAAACATCAAAATGTTATATTTTAACATCTTTGATGTTTTTTATATTTATTTTTTAAATATATCTTCCATAGACTCTGCTATAATTTTATTAATATCAGCTATCATTACATTAAATTTTACTTCTAAATCAAAATATTCTTTAATATCTTTATTTTCAACTAAGATATTATACATTTCTTGAAGCTTCTTCATTTTCTCTGAATCTTCTTTTCCTTTTTCCATTGATAACACTTGCACATCATATCTTATTTGTTCAAAATTTTCTATTTTATTTTTTAAATCCGGATTTGCAAGTACAATTTCTCTTGCTTTTTTATAATCATTATATTCTTGTGATTCTTTTATTTCCTTCGCTAATTTGTTAGCGGTATCATAAATATTATTCATCTAATTCACCTGCCTTTATGCATATGCATGTTTCTTTTTGAAATTTAATAATTTTGTAATTTCTTTTTCTGAATTTTTTGCCTTTGTAGCTTTGTTTTGTTTTTCTTGTTCCATTTGTTTTAGTTGCTTTTCAGCCTCTGTTTGACATATTGCTCTTTCATATACATAATGTGTATCTTGAGCTATTTTATTCCAATTAAAGCTAGCTTTTACTTTTGCTTTAGCATTTTTAGAAATATTTGCACATAATTGTGGATCAAATAATAATGATAATACTGAATCTGCAATAGAGTTCGGATTTCCTGCATAGCTTTTCATTCCGTTTACACCATGCTCAATTATTTCGTTTAATCCTCCTACATCTGAAACTACTGTTGGTGTTCCTGATAACATAGATTCTAATGCTACAATTCCAAATGGTTCATATGTACTTGGAAACACTGCTACATCTGCACACTTATACATTTTTTGCACAGATTTTGAATCTAAATATCCTGTAAAATATACTTTATTATCTATTCCCATTCTATGAACCTGAGCTTTAAGTTCATCCATCATTCCGCCTCTTCCGGCAATTACTAATTTAGAGTCATGGTATCTATCTAATATTTTAGGCATTGCAGATATTAAATGTTGCACACCTTTTTCATATACTAATCTACCTAAATATAAAATTATTTTTTCATTATCCATAGCATATTTTCTTCTAAAATCATAATCTCTATCTATTCCATTAAAATTATTTAAATTTATTCCATTAGGTATTACATTTATTTTATCAAATGGTAGTCCAAATAATTTTTGTAATTCACATTTCATATAATTACTATTTACAATTACATCTGTTGCTTCGTATGTTAAAAGCCATTCTGTATCATTTATATATCTTTGTACATTATCATGTATTCCGCTATTTCTACCAGATTCTGTTGCATGTATAGTTGCAACTATAGGAGTATTATAAGATTGTTTTAATGTTTTAGCAGCATAAGTTACAAGCCAATCATGTGCATGAATAACATCAAATTTGCCTTCCTTATTTATTAGCTCTGTTGCTTTTGCTATCATATTAAAATTTAATTGCAATATCCAATCTGTAAAATTATTTGGTGTAATCATATAATTATCTACTCTATATACTTTTACCCCTTTATCATTTTCAAATTCTGTTAAATTTGTGTCTTTATATGTTACTACTGTAACTTCATGCCCATCTTTAATTAATCTGTGTGATAAATCATGAACTACACGAGATATGCCTCCTACTATTCTTGGCGGATACTCCCATGTTAACATTAAAATCTTCATATCACCTCAGGCTCCTTTCTAATCTTCTGTACTTTAAATTTTTATAATATCCCTATATATTTTGATATAATAATTTATTGTTTTATTTTAAATTTTATTTTTTATATATTTTATACAACTTTGTTTTAATTGTAAATAAATTTTTACTTTTTTTTCATTTTGTTACATTTTTCTATTGAATTTATAATTAATTTGATATACTATATGATTAATTGAATTTAATCTAAGGAGGAATAAACATTGGAAAAAACTAATGAAAAAAAATTTAATAAAACAAAATCTTTATTTTCAAAATTTTCTTCTAAAGAAAAAAAAGTTAATAAGATAAAAAAAGAAAGTACTGTAAAATCTGCAAAAAAGATAAAAAATTTTACTACATTAACACCTGAGGAATTTGAAAAAGAATTAGATTCTATTGTAAAAAGCAATAAAAATGCTCAAATAGTTGAATATTACGATTTACCATACAGATATGACCAAACAGCTATAAAAATATTAGCACAAACACCACACGCAATATTTATATATTGGGATATATCAGATTCAGATAGAAAGCTATTGTGTGAAAAATATGGTAACAACTTTTTTAGTGAAACCAAACCCGTATTACTAGTTCATAATGAAACTTTAAATTATTCTTTTGAAGTTGAAATTGATGATTTTACAAATAGCTGGTATTTACGAACTCCAACTAGTAATTGTGTATTTAATATAGAGCTTGGTCGTAAAAAAATTACAAATAAAAATAATATTTCAATTGATAGTAACGATAACATTCTACACATTACATCATCTAATACAATAAAATCACCAAATGACCATATTTTAAAAGACTCACTTAATAAAACTGTTTGTTTTAAAAATATAAAAACTAATGAATTAGAAGAAAAAGCTATTTCAAGTTTTAAAAATATTTATAATATTATGAAAATTTATGAAGATGAAGAATTTGAAACTAACCCATCTTCTGATTTTAAAATTTAATAATTAATGGAGAACTATAATGAAAAATAATATACAAGGTTATGTAAGTTTTGTATTACATGCACATCTTCCCTTTGTACATCATCCCGAAAGTGAAGATTATTTAGAAGAGCAATGGCTATTTGAAGCAATATCTGAAACATATATTCCTTTATTAATGAATTTTGAAAAATTAGTAGAAGAGCATGTTGACTTTAAAATAACAATGTCACTTACTCCTCCACTTTTAAATATGTTAGATAATAAATTATTACAAGAACGTTATATAAAATATTTAAAAACACATATAGAACTTGCCTCAAAAGAAATAAAAAGAACAACATATGACGATAGAGTTAACTCTTTAGCTCATTACTATTATGACAGATATTCACACGATTTATATTTTTTTGAAGAAAAATATAAATGCAATCTAATACAAGGTTTTAAACATTTTCAAGATATAGGAGTTCTAGAAATTATAACATGCGGTGCAACACATGGATATTTTCCAATATTATATACAACTGAGCAAACTGTAAAAGCGCAAATTGCAGTTGGTGTTCAAACATATGAAAAATATTTTGGCAGAAAACCTAGAGGAATTTGGCTTCCAGAATGTGGATATGTTCCTGAAGCTGATAAATATTTAAGAGAATTTGGCATTGAATATATTATAACTGAATCTCATGGAATTTTATATTCTAACCCTGCTCCATTATATGGAACTTTTGCACCAATAGTTTCACCTGGAGGTGTTGTTGCTTTTGGTCGTGATATGGAATCATCTAGACAAGTGTGGAGCTCTATTAATGGATATCCTGGCGATTTTAATTATAGAGAATTTTATAGAGATATTGGATATGATGCAGATTACGAATATATAAAGCCATATATTGCGTCAAATGGTGCACGTGTCAATACAGGTATTAAATATCATCGTATAACAGGAAAAACAGAAAATAAAGATTATTATAATATTCAGTGGGCAAAAGATTCTGCTGAAAAACAAGCTGGTCACTTTTTAGATAGCCGTGTACAACAAATTTCAGAATTATGCAAATACACCGAAAATCCACCTATAGTTTTATGCCCATATGATGCTGAACTTTATGGTCATTGGTGGTATGAGGGTCCATATTGGTTATATATTTTATTTAAAAAGATTTATTATGATAATTGCAATTTTAAATTAACCACTCCAGGTGAATATATAGATAAATATCCCAAAATGCAAGTTGCTACACCTTGTAGATCAAGTTGGGGTGCTAATGGATATAGTGAAGTATGGCTAAATCCTACTAACGATTATGTTCATAGACACCTTCATATTGCTGGTGATAGAATGGTTGAACTTGCTCACTTATTCCCTAACTCTCAAGATCAACTGCAAAAAAGAGCTTTAAATCAATGTGCAAGAGAGTTGCTATTAGCTCAAAGTAGTGATTGGTTATTTATAATTACAAATGGTACTATGGTTGATTATGCAAAAAAAAGAATAAAAGATCATATTGGTAGATTTACCAAATTATATAATCAAATAAAAAATAATGAAGTTGATAAAGATTTTGTTAAATATTTGGAAGAATATGATTGCATATTCCCCGAGATTGATTATAATATATACTATTAAAAATGTATAAAATTAAATACATAACATATAAATTTATGATTTTAATATATTTTTTATCTATTCCAAAAAACAAAAAAGTCACATATTTAATATATGTGGCTTTTTTTGTTTATTTTATTATTAAAAATTTTTTGATGAATAATAAGATAATACATAACTAGCATCTCTGATATTTACAATTCCATCTCCATTAACATCATATTTTAAATCAGCTTTACCATTTCTTGATGCAGCTTTTGAATATGCTGATAATATTTCAGAAGCATCATTTATATCTATCTTGTTATCCTTGTTAACATCTAATTTAGAATTATCTACTCCTGAAGCAATACCTTTTATTTGGAAATCGCAACCTTGTGATTTAGTTTTGCTTGATATTCTTGAATGTCCTTGTTGATCTTGGAAATGCCACCATTCAGAAGCTAATGTTTTCATTCCTGCATCTGTCATATATTTATCTAATTTTTTGGCATATGTAGTCATATCTTTAGAATAATTTGTTGGTATTTTTGCACAACTACTACTATAATATTTTATTGCTTTTGTACTTAATTCATGCATTGCAGATGGCATTATGCACTCTTGTTTTGTTGAATTATTACATAAAGTTACATCTATTGCTGCTCCTGTATTATGTGATGATAATCCTTGTGCTAAAAACCAACTTTGTCCCCAGTAATATTTTGTTCCACTTTTTCCAGTGCTATAATTTATATTATTTTTTACAGTACTGTTTGAGTTATATAATCTACTTAAGCTCTGTGCAACTGTTTTACTTGTACTACGTGGTCTATATGAATCATAAATTTTTAAACAATATCCTTCTTTTAGAGCACTTTGTTGAGCTACAGCAATCATTTTAGCTGTGGAATATAATACTGGACAAGGATATTCTTCTCTTCCAATTTTATTATTCATTACTTTTCCAGTTTCATATAATTTTTTTCCTGTAACATTTGGTAAATTATATCCTGATGATTTATATATACTAGCACTAGCATTGGAAATATTATATACTATACTAGGCATAACATCAGGTAAATTAATCATACAATAATTATGTTCAACATATCCTACTTGGTTCTTATATTTTATATTCCAATAATCTCCAGATTCACTTAATATTAAAAATGCATCACCTTTTGTTACTGTAGCAATTGTTTTTGATTTATTGTTAGCAGAAGTTTTCATTTGCAAATCATCTACTGCCCAACCTGTACTTCCTGGTAGTCCGCTTTCAAAAACTTCTCCTTTTGTTACATTGCAACACAAAATATTTAATATGAAAATAAAGAATAATAAACCGAAAATTTTTAATACTCTGTTTTTCATGACATTCACCTCCCTTTTTTATTTAATTTTACCATTTTATCAAATTTATGTCAACTTATAGATATGCAAAACAAAAAAGAAATAAGTCTAATTATTACAGTTTCGGCAAAGAATATTTTTTTCTCTGCTCTATTTTATTACTAAACTGTAACATCAAATTTTAATAAAAAAACTTTCAACTTATCTCTTTTTCATTAGTATTATTAATTATGATTTTCTGATTTTCTATCTCTTTGCATAAGTTTATAAACTGCTTCTTTTGGATTTTCTCCATTATAAAGTACATTGTAAACTTCCTCTACAATTGGCATTTCTACATTATACTTTTTCTTTAATTCGTATGCTGCTTGTATATTGTCTACACTTTCGATTACCATTCCAACTTCTTTTTTTACTTCGTCTAAAGATAATCCTCTTCCTATTAACCTTCCAGCTTTTCGGTTTCTACTATGTTCACTATTACATGTAACAATTAAATCTCCTAAACCTGTTAAACCATAAAAAGTTTCTTTTTTAGCTCCTACTTTTACGCCTAATCTTGCAATTTCTGCAAGACCTCTTGTAAGTAGGGCTGCAAATGTATTATCACCTAATTTTAGCTCTACTGCAATTCCTGCACAAAATGCAATTATATTTTTTAAAGCTGATCCATATTCAACACCTATAACATCATCTGAAGTATATACTCTCATATTTTTGCTCATAAATATATCTTGAACATAATTTCTAATTTCTTCATCTTCTGATGCGCTTACTAATAGTGTTGGAATTCCTATCGAAACTTCTTCTGCATGACTAGGTCCAGATAATGCTCCAATTTTTACTCCTGGAATTTCTTCTTTTATTACATCTGTTAATATTAATAATGTTGATTGCTCTAATCCTTTTGAACATACTATAATTGGTTGTTTTTCAACATCTACATATTGTTTATATTCTTTTACAATATTTCTGGTAAATTTTGATGGAGTTACATGTAATATTAAATCTGCTCCTTTTATTACTTCTTCATAATTTAATGAACAACTAACATTGTTTGGTATTGTTAAATTCGGTAAGAATTTACACTTTTTTTCATTGTTTATTAAATCTGCTTCTGTTTTATCAAAAGACCAAATTTTTACTTTGTTTCCAATACTTTCCAAATATACTGCTAAAGCTACTCCCCAACTTCCGCTTCCTATTACTGCTATATTTTTCATATCATTTCATCCTTTCACTGTTGCTTTACTTTAATTTTTATTTATTTTTAAAGCTTAATTTATTTTCTTCCCCTTTATATATTCTTTTTAAATTTGATCTATGATTAAATAATACTAATATAGCCATTGCAATTCCAAATATAATATAATTTCCATCTACTACATAGTGCTCTGTGATAAAAATAGTTAATACTGGAAATAATAAAGCTGCCATTATAGATCCTAAAGAAACCATTCTTGTAAATGCCATTACTAAAAGAGCAAATACTAAACATATTAATCCTATTTGCCAATTAACTAGTAGTAGAATTCCAAGTGATGTAGCAACACCTTTTCCTCCTTTAAACCCAAAGTATACTGGGAATGTATGTCCTATTATTGCAAAAAATCCTGCTAACTGAATTAATATTTCTGGTTTAATATCTTTAGCAATTTTTCCTATCCAAAATGCTACTAAAACTGCAACTATTCCTTTTAATATATCACAAATTAAAGTAAGTGCTGCAAGACCTTTTCCTACACTTCTTAACATATTTGTTGTTCCTGCATTTCCACTACCTTTTTCTCTTACATCAAATCCTGCAAATTTTTTACTAAATATTATAGAAAAATTAACACTTCCTATTGCATATGCAATTACTGCTACTAAAATATATAATGCCATAAAACTCACTCCTTCTTTCGTTTAATCTTTTTCCTTTTTTTCTCTTACTATCATTCTAATAGGTGTTCCTGTTAGAACAAATTCTTTTCTTAGTTGATTTATTAAATATCTTTCATATGAAAAATGAAATAATTTTTTGTCATTTACAAATACTACAAATGTTGGTGGTTTGGTTGATGCTTGTGTCATATAAAAGATTTTTAATCTTTTTCCTTTATCTGTAGGTGGCTGAACTATTGCTATCGCCTCATTTAATACTTGATTTAGTACTGCTGTTGAAACTCTTAAAGCATTTTGGCTTGCTACGGTATTAATAAGTTCATATAATTTTTCAACTCTTTGCCCTGTTTTTGCAGATATAAATATTATTGGTGCATATGACAAGTATGATAATTTATTGTATATTTCTTTTTTATATTTTTCTACTGTATTGTTATCTTTTTCATATTCGTCCCATTTATTTACTGCAATTATTACTCCTTTACCAGCTTCATGTGCTTCACCTGCAATTTTTGCATCTTGCTCTGTTACACCTTCATTTGCATCTATCATAAATATACATACATCTGATCTTTCGATTGCAAGCTGGGTTCTCATTACGCTATATCGCTCTAGATTTTCTGTTACTTTGCTTTTTCTTCTTATTCCTGCTGTATCTATAAATACATATTTCCCATATGAATTTTCAAATTCTGAATCTATTGCATCACGAGTTGTTCCTGCTATATTGCTTACTATTACTCTATTTTCTCCTAAAATTTTGTTTACTAATGATGATTTTCCTACATTTGGTTTTCCTATTAAAGCTACTTTTATTACTGTGCTTTCATCTTCTTCATTATTATTTTTTGGTAATTTATCATATATTGCATCTAATACATCTCCTATACCTAATGCATTTAATGAAGATACTGGATGTGGCTCTCCTAACCCTAAATTATAAAATTCATATATATCATCAGACGTTTTTCCAAAGTTATCTGCTTTATTGCAAACTAAAATAATTTCTTTTTTAGATTTTCTAAGCATTAGTGCAATTTCGTTGTCTGCATTTGTTATTCCTCTTTTTATATCTGTTACAAATACAATAACATCTGCCATGCTTATTGCAATATCCGCTTGATTTCGCATTTGTGTTACAATTAAATCTTCTGATTCTGGCTCTATTCCGCCTGTATCTATTACTGTAAAATCCATACCTCGCCAATTTGCATCAGCATAAATTCTATCTCTTGTAACACCTGGCGTATCTTCTACTATTGAGATTCTTTTGCCAACTATATAATTAAAAAAAGTGGATTTTCCTACATTAGGTCTTCCAACTATTGCAACTACTGGTTTTGACATTTTTCAATTCCTTTCATTTATTTTTTTAATATTTTATAACAGTTTAATAATTTAGTCAAGGAAAATTGAAAGAAGCGAAAGCTGGGGACGGGGCAAAAAATTAAAGTTGTCATAATTGAACCTGCAAATTGTAGTAAAAATTACTATATTTTACAATATCAATTATGACAACTTTAATTTTTTGCCCCGTCCCCAGCTTTCGCAATTTTCAATTTTTGCACAAAAAAACAGCATTTTGCATGCTGATTTTTTATTCTTCATTATCGCTTTTTACAGTTACAACTTTTTCTCCATCGTAATATCCGCAACTTGGGCATACTCTGTGTTGTTGCATTATTTCATGACAATGTGGACATTCAACTAAATTTTTTGCTTTTAAAGTCCATGTTGATCTTTTTAAATGTGTTCTTGCTTTTGACCATCTTCTTTTTGGTTGTGCCATTATTATTCCCTCCTTTGCCGATTAGTATTTATCTATATAAATTACTAATATTTTGACAATTTAAATATCACTTTAAGAGTATACTAGTTTTTTCATATTTTGTCAATAGATTTTTAGGCATTTAATTTGACACGGCATTTTTTAACAATTTTCAACTTTTGGGGACGGAGGTTACAATTCAGTAAATCGTTAATTTTTTTTTATTGTAGAGGAGTTCAAAGGAATATAAATATAAAAAATTATTTAGTGTGAATGGTGACTGGAATAGCAATAGAACTTCTTAGGTATACAGGATATGGAGGAGCCCTTGTGTGACCATGGGAGTGCCATGACTGTATGCTT
>JAGBDU010000044.1 GCA_017937285.1 Clostridia bacterium | reverse complement strand
TAGAACCTCACTGCCAGCCAATATTTTAAAGCACATAATTACTAATGTATTAAAACTTTAGCCTGCCGACCAGTAAGGAATGGAATTTTTTATAATATAATCCCTTTGGAACGGCTCACTTTTAGCTGTGAATTGTAACGAGAATTTTTTTGTATAACTCACCTTACTTTTCATCGTTGTATTTAACTGCTTATTTAATAATTTTTTTATCTTTTAACTATTCCTTTTTAAACTTATATACTTTGAACTTTAATTATACTTTTTTATATAAACAAAAATGAACTATTTTTTTCTTAATAGTATATTTTATTTGCATTAATAGTCCATTTTTTATTTTAAAATTCTGTTTCGCCAGTTTTAAGCTCACTATTTATAATTTCCATTATTATATTTATAGTTTTTTCTAAATCATTATTTTTAATTACATAATCATACATACCTATTTTAGACTGTTCATAATCAAATCGATTTAATCTAAGTGTTATTTCTTTATAGTCTGGTTTTTCCATTCTATTTTCTAATCTTTTTGCTAATATTTCTTTTGGAACTCTTAAGAATATTGTTACAACTTTTGTATCATTTTTTAGTAATTTTACTAAATTCTCAGTTCCGTTTACATCGATATCTTTAACTATTACTTTACCACTTTTTATTTTTTCATTCATTAAAGTTTTAGATGTTCCATAATAGTGTTCATGATGTACATTGTATTCATAAAACTCATCATTGGCAATCATTTTTTCGAACTCTTCTGTTGAAACAAAGTTATACACTTCTCCAGGTTTTTCACCTGCTCTTGGAGCTCTGTCTGTATATGATGGTAATGATTCTACATTATCCATTCTAGCTATTAATGCTTTTTTTATTGTATCTTTTCCGGCTCCTGATACTCCAGATAATACAACTAACATATTTCCACCTTTCCTGCTGCAATTTCTTCAGCAGCTATTGTTACTGGTGATTCTTCTAAAGTATTTACTAATACTTCACTTCCCATAGCAATATTTCTTGCTCTTTTTGATGTGGCAATTACTAATTCAAATCTGTTTTTTGATTTTTTTAATAATTCCGCAACACTTGGTTTTACCATCATAATAAAATTCCCTCTTTCTTTATATTTTTATTTTATACTTGAACTTTTATTTATATTAAATACTGATACTATTTTTTATTGTTATTTTTAGTTACTCTATATTTTGAACTTGTTCTCGTATATCCTCTAACTCAGTTTTTATTTCTATTACTAAGTTAGTAATTTCTAATTTTACAGATTTAGATGCTATTGTATTTGATTCTCTATTCATTTCTTGAATAATAAAATCTAATTTTTTACCAATTGCCCCTTCTGATTGTAGCAAGTTTTCAAATTGATGTATGTGACTATCTAATCGTGTAAGCTCTTCTTGTATAGAAGATTTATCTGCAAATATAACTGTTTCTTGTGCAATTCTTGATTCATCTATTACATCTGTTTTTAGTATTTCTTTTATTCTGTCTTTTAATTTTACTACATATTCGTCCATAAGTCCAGTAGTATTTTTAGAAATTTCTTTAATCATAGATTTTATATGGCTTATTCTCTTCAACAAATCTTCTTTTATTTTTTCACCTTCTATGGATCTCATCATAACAAAATTTTCTACAGCATTATTTAAACATTGCATTAATTCATTTAATATGATATCATTTTCATTTTCATCAACTTTTAATTGTAACACATCTGGCATCTTGGATATTTCTGTAATATTTATATTATCATTTAATTGTTCTTCTACAGCTAGCTCTTTTAATTGTTTTATGTATATTTTAGCTAAATCTTTATTTATAACAACTGCCTTTCCTTCATTTGTGTAATTTGCATAATCAATAAATACATCTATTTTTCCTCTTGATACATTTGCTGATATTACTTTTTTTATTGCATTTTCGTAAAAGCTAATACTTTTTGGAAGCTTTACATTTATATCACAATATCTGTGATTTACAGATTTGATTTCTATGTTATATGATCTTCCATTTATTTCTAATTTACTTTTACCAAATCCAGTCATACTTTTCATAAAATTTTAATAAGCTCCTATCTTTAAATTTCGTCTTCATCTTCTAAATCATCATCTTCTTCAAATTCTGATTCCTCTTCATCTTCTTTTATAAAGTCATCTTTATCTCTATAATATTCATTTTTTATTCTATAAAATGTTATACATATCTTTATTAAATAATATCCAAAAATAATTACGCCAGCACTTTTAAGTATATTAATAAAGTTTTTATTATATATCTGATATACGTATGGCAATACTAAAGCAAATATTCCCATAAATAATGTTTCTATTCCATTTATACATTTTGCAGTTTTTTCTTGCTTAAATGACGTTTCCATTAGCATTATTGATATCCCTAAAAATACAAATGACAACATATTTAAATCTTTGATAAATGCAATTTTAGCGAAATTATAATATCCATAATTATTAAAAACTAAAAATAGTATAAATAAAATTGCATAGATTATATCTGAAGAAGCTTTTTTTATTAAAACTTTAAAATCTTCTTTTGGTATCAACTTTCTTTTTTTAAATTCTTCATCTATATCATTTATATCAAATTTTTCTTCTATTTTTTCATCTATATAATAATCTTCTGTTTTTTCATTTTGTTTTACATTACTTATTTTATTTTTATCTGCTAATTTTTCTGCAATTTTACTTTGTTCATCTTCATTTTTTTTATTTATTTTTATTTTTGAAGATTTTTCACTTGTTGTTTTAGCAACTTCTTCTGTTATTTTCTTTTTTACCCCTGCTGCTTTTGTTGCTACTTTACTAGATGTATTCTTTTTTTTGGTTGTTTCAGATGATGATTTGCCTTTTGCAGTTGCAGTTGTTCTTTTATTAGGATTAGCAGATGATTTTGAAGGTGCCTTTTTATTTGTACTATTTGATGTTGTATTTTTTTTACTAGTTGTCTTTTCAGATTCTTTTATCTCTTTGGATTTTTTTGTAGTTGTATTTTCGGATTCTTTTATATCTTTAGGATTTTTTGTAGTTGTCTTTTTTACTGCTTTTGAACTTTTTTCAAATATTTCATTTAATTCATCATCCTCTACTACTTTTTCATTTAATTTTTTTGAATTTATTTCTTTTGACGTTTCTTTTTTTACAACATCTTTTATTAGTGTTTTTTTCTCACCAGCAGTATTGTTATTTTTTGAAGTTACTACAATATCATCATTTTTTCTTTTTTGACCAGTAGTTCTTTTGGTTGACTTATTTGTTTTTTCTTCATTTGTTTTTGTCTCAACTTTATTATTATCTTCTAATTTAGCTCTTTCAGATTTTTTTTGTGGTGTTTCTTTTTCTATCGAAACTTTTTTTACTACTTTAGTAGTGTTTTTTTCTGGATTTTTTAAATTTGATGATACAGTTTTTTTGGTATTTGTTGTTTTTTTAGCAACTTTATTTGTATTATTACCTTCTATACTTTTTTTAGCACTCTTTTTAACTACATCTTTTTCTTCCAATTATATATTACCTCCAAGTTCATACATAATAACACTTGCCATAGCCAAAGCTACAGTTTCTGTTCTTAATATTCTTTTACCTAATGTAACTATTTTTGCTCCAGCATTTTTTAATAAATTTATTTCATTAGGATCAAATCCTCCTTCGGGTCCAATAACAATCCCTATAGATGGTTTACCATTTTTGTTTTGTTTTATTTCTTCGATTGCATTTTTAAAAGTATATTTTTCTTCTTTTTCATATGGTACTATTATCATATCTAATTCATTTATAAAATTACATATATCTTTTACTTTTATTGGATTATTTATTTTAGGAATTATATCTCTACCCGATTGTTTTGATGCCATCTCTGATATCTTTTGCCATCTTTCTATTTTCTTTTTTTCATCTTTTGGTGCTATTTTTGATACACATCTTTCCATTTGAACAGGAATTATTTCTTTTACTCCTAATTCTATTGACTTTTGTATTATTAATTCCATTTTATCTGATTTTGGAATTCCTTGAAAAATTTTTAAATTTATCTCTGGCTCTGCCTCTGATTTTATTTTTTCTATAATATCACAAGATATTTTTTCTTTATCTATATTTTGTAATTTTACCAGATAATTATTTGATGTATCGGTATCACAAATTTGTATTTCTTCTCCTATTTTCATTCTTAATACATTTGATATGTGATTAACATCTTTTCCTGTGATTATTATTTTATTATCATCTATTTGATTATTATTTATAAAAAATTTTGGCATAGATATCTCTCTTTCTTATTTTCTATGCCATATTTTATCACATTTAACTAATTTCTGTAAATACTTATTTGGCAATTTAAAATTTCGCTTATTACTATTTGTTACTATTCACAGCCATTTTTTTAGAGTAGTGGAAAAGGGATTATATTATAAAAAATGCAATGACTTAGCTCGTTTGGGAGCCATAGAACCTCACTGCCAGCCAATATTTTAAAGCACATAATTACTAATGTATTAAAACTTTAGCCTGCCGACCAGTA
>JAGBDU010000043.1 GCA_017937285.1 Clostridia bacterium | reverse complement strand
TCAATTACAACAGATGAGTGGGCTAGAATTGGTTTATTAGTATTAAACAAAGGTTTATATAATGGTAAAAGAATTGTATCAGAAGAATATATAAATGAAATGGTTAAGGAAAGAGAAAAAAACTATGGATATTTATGGTGGATATATCCAAAGAATCAAACAATGCAAATTATTAGAAAAGAATATAATACAGGAAAATATGATTCGTGGTGTGCTAATGGTGTTGGTGGTTCGCTTGTAGCAGTAATACCTGAAAAGAATATTGTAATATGTTGTGCTTGTTCATTAGTTTATAATCCTAAAATTAGAACAGAGTTAATAAATAATTATTTGATACCATATATAGATAGTTTAGAGTAACAAATTACAGGTAAGTAGAGTAGATGATTAGTTGAAATTATCTACTTTTTATTATATAATCATAATAATATTTAGTAATTTTTTGTTTGGACTTTGGAGGTGGTAGAAATAAATTATTGGTGGATTTGGTTCATAATATTCTTTTGTTTTATAATAATACCAAGAAGAAATAAGTTATATTTAGGAATAATAAAAAGAAAAAAGAAAGGTAGGAAAAGGAAAATGCCACAAGAATTAATGAAAGAATTTATAGGAAAAGTATGCACAATTATATTGTTTAATGAATCTTTTGGAGTACAAGGAAAAATAGTTGCTGTAGAAGATAATTGGATAAAAGTTGAGGAAAAAAATAAAGTTCGTTTAATCAATGGAGATATGATAAGAGATATATCAATAGCACCAGAAAAATATCAAAAGTAACACAAAATAACAAATTATAACTCTACGAATCGTAGAATATTATAATTCTACGATATAGAGGTTATCATTAGAAGAAAAAAGTGTTATATTTTTATCAGAAAGGAGAATTTATTATGGACCAAGTTAAAATAGGAAAATTTATAGCAGAACTTCGTAAAGAAAAAAATATGACACAACAACAATTAGGAGATAAAATAGGTGTAAGTTTTAAAACAATATCAAAATGGGAAAATGGAAGAGGTATGCCAGAACTATCGTTATTAAAACCTTTAAGTGAAGAATTAGGAGTAACAATTAATGAAATTTTGAGTGGAGAAAGAATACAAAGCGAAAGATACTTAGATAAGCTAGAAGAAAATATGATTAATACAATTGAATATTCTGAAGAACAAAAAGAAAAAAGAAATAAAGTGATAGGAATTGTATTATTAATAGTAGGCTTTTTAATAACATTAACAGCCATTTCTATATTCCCATCAGAAAGTAGTTGGAGTTCGATTTATTCTGTGGCAGGTACAATCGTTGCATTAATCGGGTTTTCAAAGCTAATAAGAAAATTACAATATGGCAAGAGATTATTACTTAATTTTGGATTTTTTATAGCTTTTATTGCATTGCTATTTGCGTTAGACTTTGTTAATGTAGTAAATAATCATCAACCACCTAGATTTTCATTAAAAACTACAACAGGTGATAAAATGATAATTTATGATACTCCATTTTATGATGTATATAGAATAAATAGAAATACTAAAAATGAATATTATGTTATAGATATTAAAGGAGAATATACTGAAAATACTGTTCCAGTATCACCATTTAATAGAGATAAAAGCGGAATAGACAATATTTCAAAATATCAAAACAAATATATAGGAAACAATAGTAATATTGGAAATTTAATAAATAACTTACCACTTTCAAAATATGGATATGTGTTTGAAATAGATTCAAATAATTTAGGTTTAACAATAGATTATCATATTACAGACTGGTATATTAGTGATGAGTTTTATGTACAAAAAAGCTTAATATATAATTCAGTTTCAATATTTGCTTTAATTGAAAATGTAGAATATATTGAATATAATTTTTCTGGTAGTTCATATAAAATAACAAGAAAAACAATAGAAGATAATTATCCACATTATTCTGAAATAGTCCAAAATGAAAACATAAACAAAGAAAAATTTAATCAATATTTAGAAAATAAAATGAATGATAATGAATTTGTAGAAACAATATATCAAAAGATATTTGAAAAATAAAATAAAAGAATCATAGATTTTAGTATAAGTCTATGATTTTTTTATATTTTATGGTATTATGTTATAGAAATACAAAAATACAATAGTATGAACAAGAAAAACGAAGGATTGCAACTTAAAGTAGCACAGAAATTATAAGTTGCAAATTGTAGTTGGTAGAAAAAAATCTCAAGCAACTTTAAAATTAAATATAGGAGGTGCGTAGATATGGGATTTAGTGAAAATCTACAAATATTAAGAAAAATGAAAAATATGTCGCAAGAGCAATTGGCAGAAAGGCTTGATGTATCAAGGCAAGCAGTATCAAAATGGGAAAGTGGAAATGGTTATCCAGAAACAGAAAAATTGATTTCTATATGTGAAATATTTGATTGTAGTATGGATGAAATTATTAAAGGTAAATTTTCAGCAGATGTTAATGGCGAAAAGAAAAGTTATGAAAAACTAATGAGTAAATTTAGTAAAGGTATCGCATTAGCAATAGGTATTATATTATTAGGAACAACAATTCTGTTATATTTTTCAGGATTACCAGGAACAGAAGAATTAAAAGAAAAAAATGAAATTATGGGTGTTGTTATATTACTATTATGTGTTTTAATTGCAGTGCCAATATTTATTATATTAGGCATGCAAAGGGAAGAATTTATTAAGAAAAATCCGAAACTTGCAAATATATATAGTGAAGAAGAAAATGAAAAATTTAACTCGAAATTTCAAAAATCATTAGCAGGAAGTGTAGCATTAATACTATTAGGAACAATTCTATTAATTTTTGTTTCTGGTATGAAATTAGTGGATGAAGAAAGCACAATTCCAGTAGTAATACTTATGGCTTTTGTAACAATAGCAGTACCAATTATAGTATATTTTGGAATTCAAAAGGATAAATATGATATTGAAAAATATAATAAAGAAAATTCAGAAGAATATAAAAAAGAAAATAGTAAGGTAGGAAAAATAAGTGGTGTGATAATGTTAATTGCAACAATATTATTTTTAATATCTGGACTTATATATAATATGTGGTATATTAACTGGATTGTATATCCAATAGGTGGAATTATGTGCGGAATTGTAGGGACTATTTTTAATAGAGAACAATAGAAGGAGGAAAATACTATGAAAAAAAGGTTGTATAAAATAGAACAAGGAAAACAATTAGAAGGAGTATGCGGAGGAATTGCAGAATATTTTGACATTGATCCAACACTTGTAAGACTTGCTTGGATTTTATTTACAGCTTGTGCCGGTAGTGGAATAATTGCATATATTATTGCAACAATTGTTATGCCAAAAAAATCAGATGTAATTGAATAAAAAATACAAGGAGAAAGAAATGAGAATATTAATTGTTTATGCAAGTAAAACAGGAACAACAGAAAGGTGTGCTGGAATATTAGGACAAAACTTAAAAGATGTAACTATAATTAATTTGATAGCAGCTCAAAATGAAGATATTGATAAATATGATTTAATTATAATTGGTTCACCTATAAGGATGGGAATGATAGATAAAAGAGTAAAAGATTTTATATCTAAAAATTTTGAATTACTTAAAAATAAGAAAGTTGCTTATTTTATATGTTGTGGATTTAATGAAAACTGGAAACAGTATTATGAGCAAAACTTTCCTAAAGAACTACTTGATAAGGCTATTACCTATGACACATTGGGGGGAGAAATGAATTTAGAAAAACAAAAAGGTTTTGATAAATTTATAGTAAAATTGGTTAGTAAGAATATAGACAGAAATAAAGAAATAAAAATAATAAATGAAAACATTAATAAATTTATTGAAAGGGTAAAGGAGATTAAATAATTATGGAAAAATGGAAGTGTCCTAAATGTGAAAACGAAGAATATGAGAAAGATCAATTTCAAGCAACAGGAGGGGATTTTGCAAAAATATTTGATGTTCAAAATAAAAAATTTATTACAATTAGTTGTACTAAATGTGGATACACTGAACTATATAAAACAGGAACAAGTGCTGGAATGAATATATTTGACTTTTTAATGAATTAAAAGTATGTAATATTGAAAACATTAGTATTATAACCTAAGTAATAAATTAAATGTTAAGTTTAAGTGTCAAATTTCCAGTTACAAATGGTAGATTTGAGTGCGAAAAAATATTAAAATAAAATTAAGATATATCTTATTATTTTAATATGAGAGGAATTGAAAAGATGAATTTTAATGAAAAATTAATTGAATTAAGAAAGAAAAATGGACTTTCACAAGAAGAACTAGGATCAAAATTAAATGTTGCTAGGCAAACTGTTTCAAAATGGGAATTAGGTGAAACTACACCAGAAATGGAAAAGCTAATTGAATTATCCAGAATATTTAAAATTAGCATAGATGAATTGACAGGGAATGAAATTTATAAAAACACTACACAAAAATATAATGGAAAAATTAGAATGGAATATGAATATAAAAGTAAAACGAAAATAAAAGGTATTCCATTAGTACATATTAATGTAGGATTTGGAGTAAAAAAAGCAAAAGGTATAATTGCCATTG
>JAGBDU010000031.1 GCA_017937285.1 Clostridia bacterium | reverse complement strand
CGGAGATTTTTGGGGACGGAGATTTTTGGGGACGGAGATTTTTGGGGACGGAGATTTTTGGGGACGGAGATTTTTGGGGACGGAGATTTTTGGGGACGAAAATCTCCGTCCCCAATTTATATTGCATTATTAATGCTTCTAGATATTATCTCTTTCATATTTTCAATCAAATCATCAACTTCTTTAGGAGTAACAATCATATTATAATCTCTAGGAATCAAAGCTGATTTTATTTCTTCATAATTATCCTGATTTCTTAAATTATTCAAGTACTCATTAGATTTTGCTTCATCTTGCAACTTTTCTATAAATATATCTAAACAATCATCTGTTATTGTTGCTAAATCTACAACCATTGGCACACCTATTGCAACTACTGGTATTCCTAGTGTATTTTTACTTAATTCTTTTCTAGTATTACCTACTCCTGCTCCTGGTACAATTCCTGTATCTGATATTTGAATTGTACTGCTTATTCTTTCTATACTTTTTGAAGCTAAGCTATCTATTACAATTAACAATTTAGGTTTCACATTATCAACTATACCTTTAATTATTTCTAATGTTTCAATTCCTGTTGTTCCAAGCACTCCAGGTGCAACAGCACTTACTGCTCTTGATCCAGGAACAACACATTCTGGAGCATATTTTAATAAATGTCTTGTTATTTCAATTTCAGATACTACTTTTGGACCTAAAGAATCTGGCGTAACAAATTGATTTCCAAGCCCAACAACTAATATTTCATCTTGATTACTTATTTTTTCATTAATAATTACCTTTAGCTCTTCACTTATAATACTTGAAGCTTTTTCAAGATCCTCTTCTCCTGCTAATTTTAAATTTTTTACATCAATAGTGACATATGTTCCAATTGGCTTTCCAATTGCTTTTTCTCCTTCTTCATTTAATATTTTTACTATTGATGATTTTATATTCTCATCACTTGATTTTTCGATAGTTTGAATTCCAGGAATATCACCTTCCAAATTATTTGCTTTTTTATAAATATCTCTTCTTTCATCTGCCATATCAGTTCTAAAATTATACATGAATTTACCTCCTATATATTAGTTATACTTTATTCAAGAGTTGAACTTTCCTATTATAAAACAATAGTGGGCTGAATTATATCTGATATTTAAATACTGCTCTTACAGCCCGCGTTTAATTGTTCGCACGCCAATTTTCCTTATTTTAATTAAAATTTTTGAACTAAAAAAAATGTCTCTCAAAATATTATTTGAAAAACATTTTCTTTTATTCATTTATTTTTTTCTAGTTACTAATAGTAACATTTTTATTTATTATGATACTTCTAATTTGTTTTTAAAATATACTTAATTAGCAACAATATCCACATATAACAGATTCTAATCCAATATTTAAATCAATTATTCCAGATTTATATTCTTCATCTAATTTCACAAATTGAAATAATATATTTCTAAGCTCGTTTTCTGAAAAATAGCTTGATTGCCTTTTATATTTAGAAACTAAAAACATTTGATTTGGTTTTAGTTTTAAGTTTTCAGATAAATCCTTTTTATATTTCTCACAAAGTTTTACAATGTATAATTTTTTAAAATGATTATATAATGTAATTAATATTTTTTGTATTGGCTCTTTTGAATATATTAAATTTTTTAGCACCTCTAATGATTTTGAAACGTTTTTTTGTCCTAAACTATCAGTTAAGTCGAAAATTACACTTTCAAATTGTTTTGTAGATAATAAATCTATATCTTCTTTTTTTATAGTCCCCTCTTTTCCTACATATTCTATTAATTTTCTAATTTCATTAATTAAATCTTGCATATTAGTACCACAAGATTCTATAAAATAATTTAACGTAGAGCTATCAATATTTACAGAATAAGCATTACATATGTATTTTATTCTTTTAGAAATTTCTGGCAACTTTTCCGCTTCGAAATTACATACTAAGCCCACTTTTTCTAGCTCTTTATACAGCTTATTTTTATCCACATCTTCTTCTATAAAAACTAAAATATTTTGCTCTTTTATATCATCTATATTTTCACTAATATATGATGCCACTTTTTCTATTTTATCTATTATAAATTGTGCTTTCTTTTTAGCTTGTTTTTTTAATAAGTCCGTGTCTTTAACTATAATTAACTTTTTTTCAAAACCGAATGAAGGAGTTTGTAGCTCTGGAATTAAACTATCTAAATTTGCATTATCTATTTTTATATAGTTTAACCCTTCTACTAGATTACCAAATAACTTTTTTATCTTTTTTACTGCATTTTCTAATAGATAAGTTTCTTTTCCATATAATAAATAGATACTTGTAAGGTTTCCATCTTTTAATTCTTTCTCTAATTGATTTACTGTCATATATATTCCTTTCTTATTCCGGGGACGGAGATTAGAATTTACAATAAATTTTTATAAACTATAACTCTAAGTTTCAGCAAATATTTAAAAATTCTCAAAGAATCTCCGTCCCTGGAATAAAAAATCTCCGTCCCCAATTACATCTTAAATTATTATTCTAAACACCTCTGATACACTCCAGCATTGTGCAAATGCTCCTTTTGCCTCATACGGTTTTTTTGAATCATATAGCTCTGAAATACTACCTATTGATTTACCATCATTTATCTCTTTTGTAAATGTCTTTTTTACTTTTTCAACAAATTTTTTATAATCTTCTTTTAAATTCCTTTTTAGCTCTTTATCTTTTTCTGCTTTTATTATATTTACAAAAGCATCATTATATAGCCCTAAAAGCCATGGCCAAGTTATACCTTGGTGATAACTTATATCTCTTCTGTATTGGTCTCCTTCATATACTTCTGTGTAGTGTACCTCTCCTTTAGCTAATGTTTTTAAACCATAATTGTTTAGTAATTTTTTGGTAGCAGTATTTAAAATTTCCTTTGCAATATCTGATTTTGAATCTATTACAGGATAACTTAGTGCAATTGCATATAATTGATTTGGTCTTATTTTAGCATCATTATTATCATCATTTATTACATCATATAAACATTTAGATTTTTTATTATAAAATTTTTCATTAAAAGATTCTTTTGCTTTTTTAGCTAATTTTCTATATTCACTTATTATTTCTTTATCGTCTTCAAACTTTTTACCTAATTCACACATTACCATTAAAGCATTATACCACAGAGAATTTATTTCTACTTGCTTGCCATTTCTTGGAGTAACAACATAATCTCCTATTTTAGCATCCATCCATGTATTTTGTGTACTTAATGTTCCAGCAGAAATTAAAAAATCTTCATCAAGATAAATATTGTTATTATCTAAATCTATCCCCTTTGTATAATTTTCTATTATATCTTTTAATTTATCATATATTTTTTCTTTTATAAAAGTATAATCTCCTGTATAATTAATATATTTTTTTACTTGTTCAAATAATAATAAACTGCTATCTACACTATTGTATAAAGGTTTATTATCTAATTCAGAATATCCATTTGGAACTAAACCTTGTTTTATATCTTTTGTAAATGTTAGTAATAATTTTCTTGCTACATCAAACCTTTTATTTTTTAATACTGTTCCTTCAAATGCAATAAAAGTATCTCTTCCCCAGTCTAAAAACCATGGATATCCTGCGATTAATGTTAATAAATTTTTTCTAGACACGATAAAATTATCTGTTGATATTATATATTTTTTTATTAAATCTTCATCGCCTGATAAATCAGATTTATCAATTAATTGTTTTATTCTCTTTTTTTCATTTTGAATTATTTTTTTACCATCTTTTCTATCAATTTTTATTTCATCTAATGAGCAAGCAAATGTAATATATTTTTCTTCATTAGGATTTATTTCTATTTCATAAGACCCAGCTATAGCATGATTTTCTTCATTAGAAAAACCTCGCTTTTCTTCTTCTATATAATACATTCCACTAAATAAATCATTTTCTTTTTTTACATATTTACCATCTGAACAATTCATATATATATGGTGCTCACAATTATCTATCACTACATCTACTAAATTTTTGTCTATTTTTTGCTCTATATAAAAATTTTTATTATAATTTAAAGAGTGAAAATCTCTATAATTTAACAAAGGTGTTAAATTTAAAGTTATTTTTTTATCTTTATTTTTTACTTTGTATAATATTATAGAAATATTTTTTCTATATTCCATACATATTGTTTTTTCTATTTGAATTCCGTCTATATTATATGTAAATACTGGCACTTCTTCTTTTTCAAAACTAACTAAATTTTTGTATCCGTCTGATATATTATTTCTACACATATTAGTATATAAACCATACACTTTTTCATCAATATTTATACTTTCATCTACTTTTGATACTAATAAATATCTCTGTGCAGGTGGATTTAATGGTGCAACTAATAATCCATGATATTTTCTGGTATTTGCTCCTATTATAGTTGAACTTGCAAATCCGCCTAGTCCGTTTGTTATAATCCATTCTTTTTTTATAGCATCTTCAAAATCTAAATTTTTTAAACTTTTTTTCATTTTCTGTCCTCATTTCTTCTTAAGTATATTAAAATTCTATTTTATACTATCAATAAATTTTTTTCTTTCTTGTTCTTCTTGTTCTTTTCTTTTAGCATTATCTAAGTTATACTTTTTCATACTATTTACTCGCTCTAGTATCTGGTTACTGTTTTTATTTGCGATCATTTTTCTTTTTAGTTTTTCGTCGCTCTCTTTAATTGATAAAATTCTTTTTTCATATTTAGTAAAAAACTTACTTTTTCCGGTTTTATCTAATTTTTGTTTTTTCCATGTTGGTTTTTCGTTAGATTTTACTTTTTTATATTTTAATTTTTGACTTAATAGTAGGTATTCTGGATCATTTTGTTTATCTTTAAATTTTAAATCTTCACAAATTAATTCTATTATAGCACTTGCTATTAAATCTGGATTATGTCTAATACAATTATTATCAATTGTAGCCAAATCTCTTTTTATTAGTTTTACACCTTCTGCTTTTGCTTTTTGAATATCTTGCTCTACTAATTCTGAGCCTTTCATATTATATCTTCTTATGTACTCTGGCATTACTTCTCCTGTATCATAAATACAGTAATCAATCATTCCTTCACCTATATGCCTCTTTATAGCTTTGATATGATCTGACAAAGAATAATTATATGTTTGACCTGGCTCTGTCATTATATTACTTATGTATACTTTAAATCCTTTTGATTCTCTTATTGCCTTAGATACTCCTTTTACTAGAAGATTTGGAATAACATTTGTATATAAACTTCCTGGACCAATTACAATTGCATCTGCATCTTTTATAGCTTCAACAACGCCTGGGGATACTTTACAATTAGATGGGCTTATGTAGACTCTATTTATATTATATGTTTTTTCATTCACCACATCTGGAATTTCATTTCTTCCTCTTATTATAGTTCCATCAGTTAGCTCTGCACATATTTCAATTTCATCTTGTGTTACTGGTAAAACTCTTCCTGTAATGTTTAAAATATCTTTTGTTTTTTCAATAGATTTAGAAAAATCAGAGTATTGATTTTGCATTGCAAGTAAGTATATATCTCCAAAAGATAATGATTTTAAACTTCCATATGTAAATCTGTGATTTATCAAATTACTCATTTCTTCTTCATTACTAGCTAATGCTATTATGCTTTCTTTTATATCTTCTAATGGTAAAGTATCTAAAATCATTCTTGAATCGGATTTTTTTTCTCCATAGTCACTAACAGTAACTATAGCTGTTATATTATCTGTATATGTTTTTAATCCTCTAAGTACTGCATTTAATCCATTTCCACCACCTATTACAACTATTTTAGGTCCTTGATTATACACCTTTTTATCATATATTAATGACTTTACATTATCTCTTTTATCTGTTTCTTTTACTAATATTTCTAATGTTCTTTTTTGAATAGATATACATCCAAATACAATTCCTGCAAACCCCAATACAAACAAAAAAATTATTTTAATAACTGTTTTTATATCAATAGCATTTGTAACAAATACAGTAGACATAGCATAACAAATTGCTACCATAGAAATTAAAATTAAGATTAACCATCTTTTAATTTTATTTTCTGATTTAAACCATGAAAAAAATCCCTTCATATTATAAAAAACCTACTTTCTTTTTATTCACCCAAAACTTCTATTTCAAGTTTAATTTCTTTATTAAATTTTTCATAGACCTTTTTCTTAACATATTCTATTAAATTTAGTACATCTTCTGCAGTAGCATTTCCTTTATTTACCACAAAACCAGCATGAATATTAGATATTTGAGCTTCTCCTATAAAAAAACCTTTAAGTCCGCATTCATCAATCAATTTAGCTGTAATATAGTCTTCTCCTCTTTTAAAAGTGCTACCTGCATTTGGCAGATTTATTGGCTGTTTTGATTTTCTTGTTTCTAAATATTCATTCATTTTTTTTGCAATTTCTTCTGAATTATTTTCTAAATTTAATAGTAATTCACTTTCTAAAATAATCACTTTTTTACTCATAAATATACTGTGTCTATATGAAAATTCTTGCTGATTGTTATTTAAAGTTATAATATTGCCATCTTCATCAATACATTTTGTTGAATTTACTATATCTTTAAATTCACCACCATATGCACCAGCATTCATTCTTACTGCACCACCTATGGTTCCTGGTATTCCAGATGCAAATTCAAAGCCACTTATACTTTCTTTTAATAATTTTTGTGCTAGCATTCCTAATGATACTCCTGCACCTGCATAAACTTTTACTTTTTGATTATTTATTTTTTCAATATTAATATTTTTAAAATCTAGTTTTAGTACAATACCTCTTATTCCGTTATCTTTTACTAATACATTACTTCCATTTCCTATTATTGTTAGATTTATTTTATTTTCTTTAATAAATTTTAATATTAATTTCAATTCTTCTATATTTGATATTTTTATGAATATATCTGCATTTCCTCCTATTTTAAAGGATGTATGCTTGCTCATTGGTTCATCTTTTTTTATATCTGAACATTTTAGATTTTGTACGCAATAATTATAAATTTCTTCTTTGTTCAAAATAGTACCTCCAATTTTTTTTATATTATATATTAGATTATATGAAAAATCAATCTTGGATTGATTATTAAATATCTTTTCTCATATTCTACTCCTTTGCTAATTCAAAATAATATAATTTCTCGAATTCATTTATTTTTCCCGCATATTTAGCTCCAAACCTTTCATAATAATTATCCAATTCCGTTTTTAAATATACTTTTTTGTATCCTAATTTAATGGCTTCTTTTAGAATTGCATCATTTAATAATTTTGAATAGCCCCTTTTTCTATACTCTTTTTTTACATACATTGTCGCATACCATGGCGTTAAGTCTTTTCTATCTTCTCCATCATATTTAAATAATGATATAAAACCAATTAAATTATCGTTATCAACTAATCCCAGAATACTTATTACTTTTTCATCATTAAGAATGCTCTTCTTCTTTTTCTCAACATAATTTTGCATTTCTAATGTTGATTTTTTACTTCCCCATTCATAACTACATAATTCTATATATTCTGATAGCAATTCACTATTTTCTTTAATATTAACTATTTTCATAAAATTTTCCTCCCCTAGATTATACTCAATAAATTCTTCAACATCCTTTTTTATCTTAATGAAATATTTCGAAAATTTGTTTGAAGATATTGTGCTTATTGCTCCCAAATGGTATGGTTGAAATATCCTTTTCAAAGGAAATCTTTGTGAAATGAGGTGTGGCATTTGAGTTCCTACGAATTAATTTGGCGATTAATTGTATTATTATTAACAAGTAATGATGTCAATGAAAACCAAGACAACAAAAAAGATTAATTTCTTTTAGACAGGCGACCACCTGTCTTTTCTTAAAAAAAATAGAGATATGCGACCACATACCTCTGTGCAACATTCGTTCCTACGAACTTGCTTAAGCTAAATATAGTATACAATATATTTTTTAAAATGTCAAATATTTTTGTATATTATATCTATGATTATTATTATATTATTATTTTTTTATTATTCATTTTATAATATATGTTTATAAAAAAGTGTCCGATGGAATTAGTACACTAAATAAAATACGAAATCGTCGAACCTTTGCTGAAACTGAGTTTCAATAAGTTCGACGAAAATTCGAATTGGCTCCTCTTGTTGGACTCGAACCAACGACCTATCGGTTAACAGCCGAGCGCTCTACCAACTGAGCTAAAGAGGAATATTTAAAATCTGGCAACAACCTATTTTCTCAACAGGGTAACCCGTAAATATCATCGGCACATTGGAGCTTGACTTCTGTGTTCGGTATGGGAACAGGTATTTCCTCCATGTAATCATCACCAGAAATGTTTTGTATGCTTTTATTTAGCACACTCAAAAATATATAGCTTGAAATAAAGTTCACTAATTACCTT
>JAGBDU010000006.1 GCA_017937285.1 Clostridia bacterium | reverse complement strand
GGGACGGAGATTGCGGTCTTACCGCAATCTCCGTCCCCAATTCTCCGTCCCCGTTTCTCCGTCCCCGTTTCTCCGTCCCCAAAGGTATTGAATATTTGAAAAATTTTTTGTAAAATATTAAAGAATCAATCTGAAATATGAAAATAATCTAGAAGGGATGAAATAAAAATGTTAAATCAATTTTCAAGAACAGAATTATTAATAGGAAAAGAAGCGATAGAAAAACTACAAAAATCTAAGGTTGCAGTATTTGGAATTGGAGGAGTAGGTTCATTTGTAGTAGAAGGATTAGTAAGAGCAGGTATAGGAAGTTTTATATTAGTAGATGATGATGATGTTTGTTTAACAAATTTAAACAGACAAATAATTGCAACAAGAAAGACAGTTGGCAAATCAAAAGTAGAGGTTGCAAAAGAAAGAATTTTAGAAATAAATCCAGATGCAAATGTGCAAGTAGTTCAAGAATTTTTTATGCCAGATAGCAAGGAAATATTAGATGAAACTGTGGATTATATAGTAGATAGTGTAGATACTGTAACTGCGAAAATAGAGCTAGTAATGAGAGCAAATAAATTAAATATTCCAATAATATCTAGTATGGGAACTGGAAATAAATTAGATCCCACAAAATTCGAAGTAACAGATATTTATAAAACGAGTGTATGTCCACTTGCAAAAGTAATGAGAAAAGAGCTAAGAGCTAGAGGAATAAAAAAACTTAAAGTAGTTTACTCAAAAGAAGAGCCAATAAAAACAGATGAAACAACAAATAATAGTTGTAAAAATGGTTGTATATGTCCTCCTGGTACTGTAAAAAAATGCACATCACGTAATCAGATACCAGGAAGTATATCTTTTGTCCCATCAGTAGCAGGGTTGATTATAGCAGGGGAAGTAGTAAAAGATATTATGAATGGAGAAGAAAAATAGTATTTTTATAATAGAAAAAATAAATAAATAAAAAATAGGATATCTTAAAACTGAAAAATCAGATTCAGGAGTTTCTAGTATAATAGTTCAATTAGTTGCATTTACAAGTGAAAAGTTACAATTCACAGCTAAAAGTGAGCCGTTCCAAAGGGATTATATTATAAAAAATTCCATTCCTTACTGGTCGGCAGGCTAAAATTTTAATACATTAATAAGTATGTGCTTTAAAATATTGGCTGGCAATGAGGTCCTATGGCTCCCAAACTGCGCGTCATTGCATTTTTTATAATATAATCCCTTTTCCACTACTCTAAAAAAATGGCTGTGAATAGTAACAATAAAAAATATGTAATTAAAAAAAACTATAAAAACTCTACACAAAAAGAAAAAAATATGATAATATATACAAGTAAAAAAATAAAAAAAGGAGGAATTAACCATGTCAGGACATTCAAAATGGCATAACATACAAGCAAAAAAAGGTAAAGCCGATGCAGCAAGAGGAAAAATATTTACTAAATTAGGAAGAGAATTATTAATAGCGGTAAAAGCAGGTGGACCAGATCCTGCAGGTAATTCTAAATTAAAAGATGTTATAGCAAAATGCAAAGCAGCAAACATGCCAAATGATACAATAAATAATGCAATAAAAAAAGCAGCAGGTCAGGCAGATGCTACAAATTATGAAGAAATGGTATATGAAGGATATGGCACAAATGGTGTTGCAGTAATAGTAGAAGCAAGTACAGACAACAAAAACAGAACAGCAGCAGATGTACGTCATGTATTTGATAAAGCAGGAGGAAATCTAGGAACATCAGGATGCGTATCATACTTATTCAATAAAAAAGGAGTAATAGTAATAGATAAAGAATCTACATCAATGTCAGAAGATGATTTAATGATGTTAGCATTAGAAGCAGGAGCAGAAGATTTTTCATCAGAAGAAGAAATATATGAAATAACAACAGAACCAAGCGATTTTTCTGCAGTAAGAGAAAAATTAGAAGAGCAAGGTCTAGAATTTTTAGAAGCTGAAGTAAAAATGGTTCCAACAACAACAGTAGAGCTAGATGAAAAAGCAGCAGAAAAAATGCAAAGATTATTAGATAACCTAGATGATTTAGACGATGTATTAAATGTATACCATAATTGGGCAGAATAAATTAGTCATAAAATAAATTAAAAAGCATACTATATTAATAGGATTATCAATATAGTATGCTTTTTTTTGCTTCAATTTAGTGTTTGGATATTGTAAATTTTGTACTTTTTAATTGCACGTTTGAGAATTTTAGATAAATATTTATTAATGTATATAGGAGATTATCTAATTTTGTAGAGTAGGCTATGTGAATATATATATTAAAATGCAGTGAGGCGCAGTTTGGGAGTACTCAAACAACCTCTATGGTAATCAGTACAAATCATTAAGTGTTTGCACAAACTTCATCGCGAAAAGACGACCAGTAACGAACGGAATTTTAATATATATATTCACATAGCCGGCTAAATTAAAAGCACTATATAATAAATTTAGCCTAATTCAAAACGCTAAATTCAAAGTCGATAATAAAAAGGAGTAAAAATGGAATTTATTTTAAAATGTTTACCTGTCAAGTTATCTAAAATAATATTAGAGCATAACATAGAAAAACTAGAAGAAATAAGAATCAGAAGCAAAAAACCAGTAATTCTAAAGCTAGGTTATATAGAAATGGTTTTAAAATATATTGTAGAAGGCACAGAAATAATAGGAATATTACAAAACATTTGCAATAATTCTATATATACATATCAAAATCAAATATGCAATGGTTTTATAACTCTTCCAGGAGGGAATAGAGTAGGAATATCAGGAAATGTGGTTATAAAAGAAGGACAAGTTTCAAATATTAGTCATATTTATTCACTTAATTTTAGAATAGCACATCAGATAAATGGAGCCAGCAATGAACTCTTAAGATATGTGTTAGATACTAAAAATAATACAGTATTTAATACCTTAATTGTATCACCACCAGGAGCAGGAAAAACAACAATTATAAGAGATCTTGCAAAAAAAATAAGTGATGGAATGAGCCAGATAAATTTTAGAGGTATAGATGTTTCTATAATTGATGAAAGAGGAGAGATAGCTGCAATGAATAAAGGCATTGCATATAATGATGTAGGAATAAGAACAGATATATTAGACAATGTGCCAAAATCAATAGGAATAAGAATGGCTATTAGGTCTATGGCTCCAAAAGTAATTATAGCAGATGAAATAGGAAATAAAGATGATGTAGAAATAATAAATTATGCAATTTGCTCTGGAGTAAATTGCATTTTTACAGCACATGGAAGCTGTATGGATGATATATTAAGAAATGAAGAAATAAAAAAAATTATAAATTTAAAATTGTTTAAAAGAATTATATTTTTAAATGAAAAAGAAAAAGGAAAAATAAAAAATGTGGTAAATATAGAAATTTAAGGTTCTATCTATGAAAAAAATGAATATATATAAAACTAGGGAGAGAATAAATATGTTATTATTAAAATTCATATTACTTATAGGTGTATTTGGGACAATCTCTATGATAGGGATAAATATTTCTAAAAAATATGTTGAAAGAGCAAATAACTTAAAACAAATAAAAAAAGCACTAAATATATTTGAAACCAAAATAACATATACATATGAACCAATACCAGATGTATTTTTAGAAATATCAAAAAAAATAAAAGGTAATGTAGGAAAATTATTTTTTGATGCGAGCCAACAGATGCAGTTAGATTTTGCAGGAGAAGTTTGGGAAAATTGTATAAGTAATTCAAATTTAGGACTATTAGATGATGATAAAGAAGCACTAAAATCATTAGGAAAATTACTTGGAAGTACTGATATAGAAGGTCAGATAAGTCAAATAAGGTTAGTAAATACTTTTTTAGATAGTCAAATAGAAGATGCAACTGAATTGCGAAATAAAAATGAAAAAATGTATAAAAAATTAGGAATAATTGTAGGACTAGCGGTAGTAATAGTTTTAGTGTAATCCATTATAACATAAAACACACATATACGAGCAAGGAGGTTAGTTTGAAAAAAATATTAAATTTTTTTCATAACTATATGCGCCTTTGCTCGAAGCAAGAAAGGAATGTGAGCCTTATATGAATGTAGATTTATTATTTAAAATAGCAGCAATAGGAATACTTGTTGCTGTTTTGCACCAAGTACTTGTAAGAGCAGGAAGAGAAGATCAAGCAATGATGACAACTCTTGCTGGAGTTATTATTGTACTTACAATCGTAATTAAAGAAATAAGTAACTTGTTTACAACAGTAAGGACAATTTTTAATTTATGATTCGGGGACGGAGATTGGGGAAGGAGATTGGGGACGGAGATTATTAGGGACGGAATTCTATAATTTAGCTGAAATGGTTGTTCTAATAGTAATTTATTTAAATTATGAAAGAATTTAATATGCGAATTCCGTCCCTAATAATCTCCGTCCCCGAATCTCCGTCCCCAATCTCCCTCCCCGAAAACGAAAAAATGGAGGATTATTAATGGACATCATAAAATTAATAGGAGTAGGTTTAATTTCGTTAGTAATAATTATTATAGTAAAACAATACAAGCCAGAATTTGCAATATATGTCTCCTTAACAGCAGGAATATTAATTTTAGGAATGACATTTGATACTATTACTCAAATTGTAAATTTAATAGAAAATTATTCTCAAAAAGTATCAATAAGTAATAAATTCATAATAGTACTACTAAAAATAACAGGAATTGCTATTTTATCTGAATTTGCAACAAGTATTTGTAAAGATGCAGGAGAAAGTGCAATTGCAAGCAAAATAGAAATAGGAAGTAAAATAATGATAATATCGGCGTCAATACCAATAATATCAAGCTTACTTGAAGTAGTACTAAAAGTTCTACCATAAATGTTAACAGTAGATTTTATGATAATAGCAACAAGATAAAAAAATGTTTAATTAAAGATATGGAGAGCAAATGAAAAAATGTAAAATATTTTTAGCTATTATAATAATATATTTTTTTAGTGTTCAAATGGTACAAGCATTTGAAATGGATGATATAATGAAAAGTCAAGAAGATTCTGTAGGAGTTACAAATTTTGTACAAGAATCAAGTAAATATACCACAGATGTATTTGAAGATATAGATTTAAATGAAATATTAACATCAGCAATAACTGGGAAAGTGGATAATAAAAAATTACTAAAAAGCGTGTGGAAAATATTTGGAAATGAATTACAAAGTGCAATTACTGTTTTAGGAAGTATAATAATCATAATAATCATAAACAGTATATTAAATTGCATAACAGAAGGACTTCAAAATAAAAGTGTATCCAAAATAGCATATTATGTACAATATATACTTATTGTAACAATAGTGCTAACAAATTTTTCTAGCGTAATAGCATCAATAAAAGAATCAATAAACAATATGACAGATTTTACAAATATGCTTATACCAATAATGATGACTTTAATTGTAACAACAGGAAGTGTAACAACAGCAGCAGCTATTCAACCAATATTAATATTTATGATATCACTAATAGGAAATTTTATAAACAATATAGCAATACCAATAATATTAGTATCAACAGCATTAGGAATAATATCAAAAATATCAAACAAAGTTCAAATAGATAGATTAGCTAAGAGGCTAAAATCAACTACAATTTGGATAATAGGAATAATATTAACTTTATTTGTAACATTAGTATCTGTAGATGGAACATTAAGTAGTAGTGTAGATGCAGTAACTTCAAAAACAGCAAAAGCAGCAGTATCAAACTTAATACCAGTAGTAGGAAAAATACTAGGAGATGCAGTAGATTCTGTAATAGGATGTAGCAGTATTTTAAAAAATGCAGTAGGAATACTAGGTGTAATAATAATAATAGCAATTTCAATAACTCCAATAATAAAATTACTAATTTTAATGGGAATTTATTATATAGGAGCAGCAATTTGTGAACCCATAGCTGATGAAAAAGTAGTAAAATTATTAGACCAAATGGGAGATACATTTAAAATATTATTAGCATTCATGTGCAGTATGTCAGTAATGATTATAATAGGAACAACTTTAGTATTAAAAATATCGAATAATGTGAACTTTGGGGACGTTCTTTGAAGTTCAATAAAACATGAACTTTAATGAATGTTCAAAAGACTGTCATTAAGTTAAGCTTTATTTTAAATAATATCTCTTAGATTAATGACATTGGTGTTCCAAAAGTTCAAAAAGAGGTACATAATATGATAGATTGGTTTAGAGCATGGTCTAAAGGTATAGTAGTTGCTGTAATAATATCTACAATAATAGAAATGATATTACCAGATAACACATCAAAAAAATATATAAAAATAATAATAGGAATATTTATTGTATATACAATAATATCACCTGTAATAAATCAATTTACAGGTGAAGATATAAGTGAATATATTAAAGTAAATGAAGTTATAGAAACAAGTAGTAATGTTGTAGAAAGTAATGAAATTTCGAAAAATACAACTAGTTCAATAAAGAAAATATATACACAAAATTTAGAAAATGATTTAAAAACAAAATTAAAAGCAAAAGGTTATGTGGCAGGGTCTGTTTATATAAATATATCTAATGATGAATCATATAATATAGAAAAAATTGATATAAAAATTGATGAAAAAATATCTGTTGCAAAAGAGCAAAAACAGGCAAAAACCATAGTAGATAATATAAAATCTGTAAAAATAAAAATTGAAAATAACAATTCACAGAATAATGAAATAATAAATGAGAATGACAAAAATGAAATTAAAGAATATATAAAAACTACATATGAAGTAGATATAAACAAAATAAATATTTATTGAATATAAATACAGAAATTAATTAGGAGGTGATGAAAATTAAATGTTTAAAGAAAAAGTGGAAAACTTGAAAAAATCTTTAATAAAAAGTGAAAAAAATGATAATAAAAAAAATATAGAAAACCTAGTAGTACTTGCGATAGTTTTAATAGTAACAATCATTGCAATAAATTATATTTGGAAAGGTGGTAACAAGAAAAATAAATCTGATAGTAATAAAATGCTAGCAGAAGCAAATATAATAGAAGAAACAGAAACTATTAGCAATAATGATTTAGAGCAAAAATTGAAAAAAATACTATCAAATATTAGTGGAGTAGGAGAAGTAGAAGTATTAATAACATATTCACAAACAAGTGTTATAAATCCTGTATATAATGAAGATTTAGGGGAAAGCATTACTGAGGAAGAAGATACTAGTGGAGGTAAAAGAACAATAAGTACTACAAATAACAAAAAAGAGGTAGTTTGTTCAGATAATAAGGTAATAACACAAAGTGTAACAAGTCCACAAATACAAGGAGCTGTGATAATAGCAAAAGGAGCAAGTGATGTAAATGTAAAAACTAATATAATACAGGCAGTAGAAGCGGCAACAGGTTTATCTACATATAAGATTCAAGTTTTTGAAATGAATTAAAATAAGAAAGGAGAGAATGATTATACGTATTATGTATATATCATGTAAAAAAGGTATGATTAAAGCATTAAAAAGAAACCAAATTATAATATTTGCAATTGCTCTTATGTTAATAACTGCGGGATATTTAAATTATACTATGCAATCAGAAGAAACTGCTCAAACGTCTGGAGTAGTTGAAAATCAAGAAATAGCAGGAATTGGAGATGCAAAATTGGTAAGTAGTAATAATATTTCATCTGAAAATACAATAAGTAATAATGTGACTAGTAATATGAATAATAGTATAGGTCAAAATACTATAAATAATGTAATAACAAATAATACTACTTCAAATAATAACGAAAATTCAAATAATGTATCAGAAACTTCGGCAAAGGTAAGTGAGGATTTAGATAGATATTTTACAGAATCAAGATTAGAAAGGGAGAAAATGTATTCTGAAATGTTAGAATCTTATCAAACTATACTTGCAAGTAGTAATATTTCCTCAGAACAAAAAAGTTCATCACAAAATGAAATAAGTAATATAAATAGCCAAAAGAATGCAATTATGATTGCAGAGAATTTAATAAAAAATAAAGGGTTTAAAGATGTTGTAATTTTTGCAAATAAAGGAAGTATAAGTGTGGTTGTTAGAGCAGAAAAATTGGAAGAAGCGGAAATTGCACAAATTCAAAGTATTGTACAAAGAGAGCTAGGTGTGAATGTGGAAAATATACATATAAGTAATAAATAATATTTATGGTTTTGTTAAGAATAGTAACAATCTGAAACAAAAATTTATAATAAAATATTGAAAAATTTTTTCTAAAATATTAATATATATATAGATAAAAAATAATAATATAAATTCTAAAGAAAAACAGTTAAATAAAGGAGAAAAAATGAGTATTAAAATAGTAACATTAATAATAATTGTTCTACTAATTTTTACAAATGGACTTACAGATGCACCAAATGCTATAGCTACATTAGTAGGTTCAAAAGTAATGAAATTCAAAAAGGCTGCAATAATAAGTGCAATTTTTAATTTTGTAGGAATAATAGTAATGAGTTTTGTAAATATTTCTGTAGCTGATTGCATAAGTTCAATGGTAAATATAACAGCAGGAAAAGAAGGTCTAGTAAGTTTAATATCTGCAATGTTATCTGTAATAATATTTGCACTTATAGCATTGCAATTTGGAATACCAACAAGTGAAACACATGGATTAGTTGCACGGTTTAACAGGAAGTGCGATTGCAATATATGGAATATCAGCGGTAAATCTTGCTGAATGGATGAATGTTGGAATAGGATTGCTATGGTCAATACTAGGAACTTTTATTTTAGCATATATAATAACTAAATTATTAAAAAAGTTTTTAAACAAAATACAAGATAAAATTATTTCTAAATTCCAAATAGTAGGAATGTGTGCAATGTCATTTATGCATGGTGCACAAGATGGGCAAAAATTTATAGGAATACTAATAATTTACAATTATATTTTAAAAGGATTATCAGTCCCTGATTTTATAATACCAATGGAACATATTTATACAATATTGTTTACTGCAGCTGTTATGTTTATTGGAGTATCTATTGGAGGCGAAAAAATTGTACAAAATATAGGAAGCAATATGACAAATTTAAATAAAAAACAAGCATTATGTAGTGATATATCAACATCTGCTACATTATTAATAGCAAGTTTAAATGGAATTCCAGTAAGCACAACTCATGTAAAAACAATGTCAATAATAGGTGTTGGAAAAAGTGAAAAAAATGCTGTAAGCAAAAAATCAGTTATTCAAATTATAAAAGCTTGGGTGTTAACATTTCCAGTATGCCTTGTATTATCATATGTGTTAGCAAAGGCTTTTATGAATTTTTAAATTACAGTTGTAATTAATATAAAGATAGGATATAATAAAAAAGCAATATTTGTATAGAGGAAGGAATTGATAAATTTTATGAAAAAAACAGTAATTAAATGGATTTTTATAATAATATGTGGTGTAATACTAGTAATAGACTTTGTTGGATTTTGGAAATATAAAGTAAAAGGAACAAAATATGAAATAGCAACTAATGCAGATGCCACAAACGATGCTGTAAATGATGCTGATATAGAAGAAAATATAGAGCCAGAAATTGAATATGAAGAATTAACAAGTAAAGATTTTTCGGATGGTGAAAAATTATTTATTACAAATATAAATAAAGATGAAAATGAAGAAGATAAATACATAATAAAAGGTCTTGTATACGAAGAATATGAATTTTCAAAAGAAGAATATAATAATTTAAAGTCTGGAAAAAACACAGTAGAAATATTTGGTAATGATTATAGCAAAGATAAAATTAGCTCAAATAATTTAATACTAAAATCTTCAGATAGTAATGCAGAAAAATTTTATATAAAATATGATACAAAAACAAAAAAATATATATTAAAAGAAAGTACAACAGACTCTACAATATATAAATCAACAGAAAAATATGTTCAAACAACTGTTGATAATAATATAGATTTTGTAATAGAAAAAAATGGAAAAAAGAATACATCAAAAATTGAAGAACAAAAAGAATCACATAAAAATATAAAAATACCAACAGATGCAATAAAAATTGATTTATGCGAATTAACATTTAATAAAAAAGGTATATGTACAAAAATAACAAAAACAGAATTAAATTAATAAGTGTAATTTTATAAAAATAATAAAAAGATGTAGTAATATTAAAATTACTACATCTTTTTTGAAAGGAGAATATTTTGATAAAGTTTTTAATAGGCCTTATAATTGGGGCAAATTTATCTTTAATTTTATATGCAATTATAATAAATAATAAAAAATAAATTTTTTAAAATAAGAGTTGAAATAAAAAATTTTTAATTGTATAATAAATTCATAATAATTAAGGAGGGAAAACATATGAAAAAATTTTTAAAAAACATAAGCATATTATTAGTAGTTTTTGCATTTATAATGCTTTTTAAATGCTCAGAAGCTACACTAGTAGGAGGAGTAGACGATAAGGTAATGGCAGATTCTTATACATTATCTGATGGAACAGAAGCTATATTAGTAAGTCCAAATAAAGGTTTTTCAGCAGAATTACCTTTAAATAATAAAGATGAGTACAAACCAAACAGACTATATTTAAAAGATCTTGAAAAATTTCTTAAACAAAACTTAATAGAATTTGCTTCTATAAAAACTCTAGATGGAAAAAATACAATTGATGATAAAACAGAATTATTTACAGGGGATATAATAGTTGATACAGAAGGAAAAGAAAGAACAATAATTTTATGTGGAGATACAGACAAAGGAAGAAATAATATATGTAGTGCAGATTTTAGTGTTATAGTACATGCATATTTACAAGACGAGGAGTCAAACAATATAACTGAAATACAACGAGTAGCTGCAAACTTGTATAATGAAGATGATCAATTAAATGTATTTGATATAAAAAGTATGCTTTTAAAATATTTACATTATGACGGTTCAAATCCTGAAAATGAAAATAAGCTAGGAAATACGTTATTATGGAGCTGGGCAAATAACACTGAAGATGATGATCAAATTGCAATAGATTAGTTTTAATCCATATACAAATATTAAAATGCTTATTTTAAGGAGACGTGTATATAAATGAAAATAAAAATAAATTTTTTTATATTAGTAATTTTAGGACTAATGCTAATACCAAATATTGCAAAATCATATACTATTTTTGTTGAAGATATTCAAGCAAAAAAAGGAGAAGAATTTACTATAAATATAAGTGTAGATGAAGAAACCCCATTAGCAAATGGACAAATAAAATTTGATGCTTCAAAAGTAGAATTTATTAAATCTAGTCAACAATGTATGAATACAAGAGTTACAGAAGATGGAAATTTAGCTTGGGTATATGTAAATCTTGAAGAAGGTGTTAAAAATTTTGAGTTTACATTTAAAATAAAAGAAAAAGGGGCTTCAGAAATGAAGTTAGAAAATTTAGCATTTGTAGATATAAAAGGAAATGAATATTCTGAAAATAAAATTAATGGAAATAAAGTAATAAAAATAAACTCAGAAGAAATTAAAAAAACATACAAATTTTGGGCAATTTTAGTAATAGCAATAATTTTTGTAATAATAGCAATAGTATTTATAAAAAACATAAGAAAAAAATAGAAAATAAATTATAAAGTAATAAAAGTGATAAAGAAGATTTCTATTTTGAAATCTTCTTTATCATATAAATATTATATTACAATTATATTACAATTATATTACATTTGAATTATATTAGTAATAATTATTGAAAAAATAAATTTTTAGATATAAAATTATATAAGAAAAAAATATTAGGAGGATTTACAAATGAAAAGTATAAAAAGTATTTTTACTATAATAGTATCGATAATAATATTATTAGGAATATCTAGTAAATCAAAAGCAATAACTCTATCAACTGCAGAAACACCAGCATCGGTAGAATCTGAATCTGAATTTTCAATTGTTTTAAAATTTGACGAAAAAGTTACAGGATTTAATGCACATATAGCATATGATCCAGATTTATTTACAATATCATCAGAAACAGATGATCCAAATTTATCGATAAATCCAGCAGCAAGTAAAAAAGGGGATTTAGCAATGGTATATGCACCATTCAGTTCAACTATTTCTCAAGATACATTTAAAATAAAAGTAAAAGTAGCTAATGTTACAGCAGAAAAAACAGCAAAATTCACAATATCAAATATAGATATTGTAGCACAATCAAGCACAATAGGAGAAACTTTAGATAATAAAGATATGAGTATTACAATAAAACCAGTAGAAGAAACACCAAAAGTAAATGAAAATAAAATTGAAAATACGCAATATAAAGGAAAAGAATTAGCAAAAACAGGTGAAAGCGAATTAATATTGTTAGTAGTAGTAGTTCTTATAATTAGTGCTATAGTAATAAGAATAAAATCTAAAAAAGTAATGTAACAAATTTAGTATTTTAATATACACAATTATAAGTAAAAAGTAAAATTAGACAAAGGAGGAAATTATGAAGAGAGTTGGAAGAATAATTTGCATTTCGATAATTGCAATATTAATTGCAATTATGGTTATAACAAATAATGCAAGTGCAGAAAATTATAGTGTACAAGTATCTTATGGTAGCAATTCATCTGTTGTTGCTGGACAAAATGTTAAAATAACAATCACTTTAAGTGAAGCGACTACCTTGTTAAATGGAACCTTAAGTTATGAAAAGGATAAATTCACATTTAATAAAGCAGAAAAAAATAGTCAAGGTGGTCAATGGAATTCTAACCCAAATGTTGACGGAGTATCATTTCTTTTCAAAGGACAATCAACAGATGCCTCAAAAGAAAATGTATCAGTAACTAATATAACATTTTCATTTACTGCTAAGGAAGAAATAAAAGAAGAAGTAAGTGCTTTATTTGAATTAACTGATTTTTCAGCAATTACAATAAGTGAGGGACAATATACACTTGATCAAATGAAAAACAATGGTTCAACATGTTCAACAGATGTAACAATAAGTCCAAAATCAGAAGTTCCAGTAGAAACAGTGCCTACTTTAAGTGAATCAAATATTACTTTAAAGCAAAATGAAACAAAACAAATACAAGTAACAAATGGTGTAACAGTTGAATGGAAGTCAGATAATGAATCAATAGCAACTGTAGATAGCACTGGAAAAATAACTGCTGTAGCAGTAGGTACTGCAACAATAACAGCAGATGCAGGTAGCGGAAATAAAGCACAAGTTAGTGTTAATGTAGAAAAAACGGAGGAACCTGCAGATCCATCAGGACAAAATCCACCAGAACAAAACCTACCAGAACAAAATCCACCAAAAGGAAATGTTAATAAAGTACCATCAAAAAATGTAATAACAAACAAAGGAAATTCAAGTTCAGTTGTAAATGAAGCAGTTCCTGAAACAGGAGAAAGTTCAGTTGGAACAATTGCATTATTAGTAATAATAACATTAATCGTTGCTTCTATAATATTTAGAGGAAAGAGTAAAATTAGATAAAAAAAGCATCATAAGATGCTTTTTTTTATTGACAAAAATATATACTGATGTTAAAATGAAACTTAGTTTCAAATTCGAAAAAATCAGGGGATTAGCTAAAAAAATAAACTTTTCATAACAATCTATGTTTGAATAAATCTAAAAAGGAATGGAATTTTTAATGGAAAAAATATTTAAATATAAAACAAAACAAAGAGAAAATATATTAAATTATCTAAAAGAAAATATACAAAAACATATAACAGCAGAAGAAATAATAGCACATTTTAAAGAAGAAAAAAATCCAATAAGTAAATCAACTGTATACAGGTATCTTGATAGTTTAGTTGCAGAAAATATAATTAGAAAATATATAAGCCAAGAAAGAGCATCTGCTTGTTTTCAGTATATAGAAAACCAAAAAACTTGTACAAATCATTACCATATGAAGTGTATAAAGTGTGGCGAACTTTTTCATTTAGATTGTGAAGAAGTATCAAAGTTAGAAGAACACATATTAAAAACACATAGTTTTAAGTTAGATATATGTAAAACAGTATTATATGGAACATGTGATAAATGTTTAAAATAAATAGAAAGGAGAATTTGTATAATTATTATAAAGATTATACAATACTAAACAATGAAAAAAGGTATAATATATTTAATTACAATAACAATAATTTTCTCTTTAATTATTTTAGGAATAAGTAATAATAACAATAAAAAGGATGAAAATGAAAAAATAAAAATAGTTGCAACACTATTTCCTCAATATGATTTTGCAAAGCAAATAGGGGGAAATAAGGTAGATGTTACACTATTATTAGCACCAGGAACAGAAACTCATACATATGAGCCAACCCCACAAGATATAATAAATGTAAATAATTCCGATTTATTTATATATACAGGAGAATATATGGAACCATGGTCTCATAAAATTGCGTCAAGTATAGATTCAGATACAGTAATACTAGACTCTTCGAAAAATATAAATTTAATACCTTCAGAGCATTCCGAGGAAGATAATGACCATGAAGAACATGAGTCAGACTCTCACAATCATGAATATGATCCACACATTTGGCTAAATCCACAAAATGCAATAGGAATGGTAAATAATATAACAGATGAGTTATGCAAGATAGATCCCAAAAACGCTTCGTATTATAAAGAAAACGCAAAAAATTATATAGTTCAGTTAAATTTATTAGATACAGATATAGAAAATACAATAAAAAAATCAAGTAAAAATAAAATTGCTTTTGGAGGAACTTTTGCATACATGTATTTTATAAAAAAATACAATTTAGAATATATAAGTGCGTATGAATCTTGCGGGGAAAATACAGAGCCTAGTGTTTTAAATGTAAAAAAAGTTATTGATTATATGAAACAAAATGACATACATGTAATTTTTTATCAAGAGCTATCATCTGGAAAAATTGCTGATGCAATTGCAGCAGAAACAGGAGCTACAAAACTAGTATTCCACACAGTTCACAATGCATCACAAGAAGAAATAAATAAAGGAGAAACATACATAAGTTTAATGAGAAAAAATTTAGAAAATTTAGAAAAAGCTTTGAATTAAAAATTAATATAGAAGGATATTTAGCATGATTTACAATTTTAAATGTTATTTTTTTGATAAAATATATTAGCATATGTAAATCACAAAAAATCTAAATAGAAGGGATTGTATTAATGAATATATTAGAAATAAAAAATTTATCTGCATCTTATGATGGACATGAAGCAATAAAAGATATCAATTTAAAAATAAAAAAAGGAGATTATGTTTGTCTAGTAGGAGAAAATGGGTCAGGAAAAAGTACTTTAATAAAAACTATAGTAGGACTTCATAAAAAAGATTCTGGAGAAATAATAAAAAATCTTTCAGATGATAAAATTTCATATTTGGCTCAAAATAATATGAAAGATTTAGATTTTCCAGCAACTGCAAAAGAAATAATAATGACAGGAGTTCAAAGACATAAAAAATTACCGTTTTATACAAAAAAAGATTGGGAATTATTCGACAAAGTTTGCAATATGCTTGAAATAAAAGAAATAATAAATAGTCAAATTGGAAATTTGTCAGGAGGGCAACGCCAAAGAGTAATGCTTGCAAGAAGTATTATAAGAGAGCCAGAGCTAATAATATTGGATGAACCATGTAGTGGTTTAGATGTTAATATAACAAAAGAGCTATACACTATTCTAGGAAAATTGCATAAAGAAAATAATATGACAATAATAATGGCAACACATGATTTAGATGAAATTAAATCAATGGATGTAAGAGTTATATGTATGGCAACAAAAATAAAATTTGATGGTAAAATTGAAGAGTGGAAAGGATTATAATAAAAATGAATATAATAATAGAATTATTAAATTATCCATTTATGCAAAGAGCTATGATTTGTGGTATAGCAATATCGTTTTGTGCTGCATTGATAGGTGTTATCTTAGTTTTAAAAAACTACTCAATGATAGGTCATGGGCTTGGAGAAGTAGGATTTGCAGCGTTATCATTGGCTTTAGTTTTGGGTTTACCAGAAATGTATGTAGCAATTCCAATAGTAATAATTGCCTCTTTCATAATACTTTTAATAAGTCAGAAAAAAGGCGCATCTGGAGATGTTACGATAGCTTTAGTTTCAACAGCAGCTTTAGCATTTGGTGTAATAATAACATCAATATCTAAAGGATTTAATATAGATGTATATAATTACATGTTTGGAAGCATTTTATCAATGACAACAGGAGATGTTATTGTAAGTGTTGTATTATCAATAATTTTAGTAATAATATATGGTATTTTTTATAACAGATTATTTATGATAACATATGATGAAAAATATGCAAAAGTTTGCGGAATAAGTGTAACTTTTTATCAGTTTTTAATATCATTAATAACTGCTATTGTTGTAGTATTAGGAATGAGAATGATGGGAACATTATTAATATCAAGTTTAATAGTGTTTCCAGCTATAATAGCAAGAAAATTAACAAATAGTTTTAAGAATATGGTAATACTTTCTGTATTAATTTCTATAATATGTTTTATATTTGGAATATTAATATCATTTTTCTTAAATCTACCAACAGGTGCATGTATAGTTGCAGTGTATATTGTAGCTTTAGTGATTGCTAATATATTTAAAAGAATAGAAATTTAGAATTACGAAATTCTGTAAGAACATTAGGAAAATATTAGAATTACAATTAAATAGTATTTGCTGAAATTATTCGTACATGAATATATAGTTATAAGGATAAACGACTAGTAAAGTATGCGATATTTGATTTATTTTTATATAGTAAAAAAATGTTACAATTTACAGCTAAAAGTAAGCCGTTTCAAAGGGGTTATATTATAAAAAATGGCTGTTAATAGTAACAAAAAAATAAGAGGATGTAAAATTTTTTATATCCTCTTATCCTATAAAGCTAATATTAATCTTCGGCTAAAACTAATATATCTAATCCAAAAATCTAATATATATTACTATATAAATAAACCTCATTGCCAAATATATTAATCATTCGCTAGAATATAAATGCACATATAACAATTATATTCATCCACTAAAAATAGGACTAAAAATAATCATTATTTTGTACAAGAATACTCATAACTTTGAAAAATACACATACTAATAAAATTAATACATATATCCCTCGCATCGCCGACCATATATAACCTATTTTTAATAAGCTATAAATAATCTTTGCTCGAATATTAAAAATCTGAATTATTCAAACTAATAATATTCTTAGTCCAACTAATATTAACCTTACAATAAGTATTATATGCAGTAAAAAAATATATATGCAAAAAATTAAAAATTTTTAAAAGTTAGAAATATGGCAACCTTGCCATAAATTATTTTCTTTCATAATTTTATCAACGCCATTTAAAATAAGTTTTTTATGAGAATTCCAATCAGGTGCAATAAGTAAATTCTTAGGAGCATCACCACTTATTCTATGAATTATAATATTTTTAGGAATATGTGTTAAAATATAAACAACACTATTTAAATATTCATCTAAAGTTAAAGGTTTATAAAGTTCATTATAGTACATTTGTGCTAATATAGTATTTTTTATGACATATGTGGAGTGAATTTTAATACCTTGAATATTATGAGAATTTATAAAAGAAACAGTATTTTTTAAATCAGACTCAGATTCTCCAGGAAGACCAACCATTATGTGTGTTACAACATCTATGTTATATTTGTTTAAAAGGGCAACAGCTTTTGTAAATTGCTTGCTTGAATATCCACGATTTATAAGCCTTCCGGTTTCATCATTAGAAGTTTGCAAACCTAATTCAACCCATACATAATATTTTGAAGTGTAACTATGCAGTAATTTTACTATATCTTCATTTATACAGTCTGGACGAGTTGCAATAGCTAAGGCAACAATTCTATCGTCTATTAAAGCAGAATCATATTTTCTTTTTAAATTTTCAATAGAGTCATATGTGTTAGTAAAATTTTGAAAATATGCAATAAATTTATTTGCTCTTGAACTTTTATAACTTAAAAAATAATTTTTTATTTGGTTAGAGATATCTTTATTGTGAATCATATGGTCACCAGATCCTGTTTCGCTACAAAAAATACAGCCTCCAAATCCTGTGGTTCCATCTCTATTAGGGCAGGTAAATCCGCCATCAATACAAATTTTTAGAACTCTTTCTCCAAATTTTTCTTTTAAATATTCAGTTAAACGATTATATCTTTTTAAATTTTCCATAGTTATATATATATCAGAAAATATGAGAACGGTCAATGGGGACAGAGAAATCTCCGTCCCCAAAATTCTCCGTCCCCAAAATTCTCCGTCCCCGAAATTCTCCGTCCCCAAAAATCTCCGTCCCCAATCAAAAAAATAATTGACTTTATTTTTTTTTTATGGAATAATGTTTATACTGTAAAAATTTATAAAGATAGGAGAGATATAAATAGTGAAAAAAATGAAAGATATTATAATGAATTTGATTAATGGTTTGTGTATGGCTCTAGCCGATAGTGTACCAGGTGTATCAGGAGGAACAATTGCATTTTTATTAGGATTTTATGATAAATTTATTGGTTCGCTTGATGATTTATTTAGAGGAAAAATAGAAGAAAAAAAGACTGCATTAAAATTTTTAATAAAAATTGGCTGTGGATGGCTAATAGGATTTCTTATTGCTGCAACGGTGTTATCTAGTTTATTTAATGAACATATATATACAATGAGCTCATTATTTTTGGGATTTATTTTACTAGCAATACCAGTTTTTATAAGAGAAGAAAAAAATGTATTAAAAGGAAAATATAAAAACTTAATATTTACAGTAATTGGAATTGCCGTAGTAGTTGGAATTACAATTTTAAATTCTGCTGGTGGAATAAATATGGATGCTAATAATCTTAATATAGGAACTATGATATATATTTTTATTGCAGCTATGATTGCAATAACTGCAATGATATTACCAGGAATATCAGGTTCAACATTATTATTAATATTTGGGCTATATATACCAATAATGACCAAAGTAAAAGCTTTATTAACTCTTGATTTTTCAGCATTACCTATATTAATTGTATTTGGATTAGGAATTATTACTGGAATATTAGTGTTTACAAAACTAATACGTAAATGCTTAGAAAAATATCGTTCACAAACAATATATACTGTATTAGGAATGATGGTTGGCTCTATGTATTCTATTGTGATGGGTCCAACAACATTAGAAGTACCACAAGTAGCAATGAATTTTTCAACATTTAATATAATTGCATTTATAATCGGAGGATTTATGATAGCTGGATTAGAGCTATTAAAAAAATATTTTAATAAAACAAAATAAATGTATACCTCTTATAATATATAAGAGGTGTTTTTTATGAATAAAAAGGATTACAATAGATTAAAAGTGTTAAATTATGCACAAACTAGGGCATTAAATAAAAATATTCTAGCGTTACTAGTTAGTGGTTTTGTTGAAATAATCCCTTGTTCACTATTCTACTGGTTAAAACTATTATCTATTAATGTTACTATTCACAGCTAAAAATAATCCCTTGTTCACTACTCTAAAAAATGGCTGTAAATAGTAGCCTATTAACATTTTAGAGGATATTTTTATAAAAAAATTGTAATTATAATAAATTTGATGTAATATAATTTTGATATAAATAAAATAGAAAGAAAGGTCTGTGTGAAAAATAAAAAATAATTTTTTCACGCGATACTTTGTGCAGAGTAAAATGATGAAATGGAGGTTATTATGAAAGTTATATTAGTAAATGGAAGTCCACATGAAAAGGGATGTACATATACAGCTCTTAAAGAAATCGAGGGTGCATTAAATAAAAATAGTATAGGTACAGAAATTTTTTGGTTAGGAAATAAGCCAATATCTGGCTGTATTGGTTGTGGAAGGTGTATAAAAACAGGAAGATGCTTTATAGATGACAAAGTAAATGAATTTTTAAATAAAGTAGATGAAACTGACGGTTTTATATTTGGAACACCAGTACATTTTGCATCAGCAAGTGGAATGATAACATCGTTTATGGATAGAGCATTTTATGGAAGAAGCAATTTATTTAAAAATAAACCGGCAGCAGGAATAGTATCATGCAGAAGAGGTGGTGCAACATCAACTTTTGATATGTTAAATAAGTATTTTGCAATGAACAATATGCCAATAGTAACATCACAATATTGGAACATGGTACATGGAAATAATCCAGAAGAAGTAAAACAAGATTTAGAAGGAATGCAAACAATGAGAACACTTGCCAATAATATGGCATGGATTTTAAAGTGCATAGAAGCAGGTAAAAAAGATGGAATTGATTATCCAAATAATGAACAAGTAGTAAGAACTAATTTTATAAGATAAAAGTATGGACTAGGGGACGGAAATGCCGTCCCTAAAAAAGAAAAAACTCGAAATTTGATGAACGAAAATATTTGAAACTAGGATAAAAATGTTGTAATATATAACTATAATAAAAATTTATTCAAAAAAGTTTTATTCGAAAAATTTAATTTTAAATTTAATCTAAAAATTTTTCCCAAAAAAGATAAATTAACAAATAATTTAATATCAACTATTGTGTAAAAAATGTTAAAATATGGAAAAGAGGTAAAGTGCAAAAAATAAAACGTATAAACCTACAAAAGATATAATATTCAAATTGTTATTTGGAACTGTTGGTAATGAAGTAATCACAAAAAAGTTTATATAAAGTATTAATGGTAACAGGATTGAATGAAAAAGATATAGATAAAATAAAAGCAAATGTATGCTAAAATTAAAAAAAATAGAAACAGCTTTAAATTCACTTAATGATGAATTAAGCTGTTTCTAATTCATTTATAACTTGGTGAATTGAAATTGTAAATGCAATTATGAAAAAGTAAATGCAAGAGTTGGACTAAATGCAATTTAAAGCTAAAATTTTGATACAAAAATTCAGCTTAATTAATTTTTTATGATTGACAAATCAAATTTACAATGCTAAGATAAATATTGTGAATTTAGAGGGATACCTGTAACCATTCCGAACACAGTAGTCAAACTCTACTTTTTCAGTATTTATATGATTTATTTTATCATTTTTAAGTATTGCAAAATTAGATTGGCCTCATAATAAGATATAAACGACAACAAATCATATAGATACCAAGTATTAATCAAATACTTGGTATTTTTGCATCTCAAAAAAAAGAAAAAATTGACAATATAAGTAATCAATATGATGAAATTACAAGCAAATCAAAAAAGCTAGAAAATCATTTCAATATTCAAATTATCAATACATATCTTAGTTAAAAGGCAACTAAAAAGCAATAAGACTAATGGAGATTGGTCAATAAAATAAAAAGGAGGGACTAAATTTTTATAAAAAATAAATATTGGGAGGGAATAGTAATTATCATGGAAGAAGATACTTTTTTAGAAGAAAAGCAAAAGCTAAAAGACGTTATTCAAAAAATTACTGAAGAGGAAGATGAACTAGAAAATACTTTAAGTAGCTCTGATATGAATTATGATTTAGAAAACCTTGCAAAAGCACAAGTGTTACAATCTCAAATAAAAAAATTATCAGATATAAAAAAAATAAAAGATAAACCATATTTCGCAAGAATGGATTTTAAAGAAAATTCAAAAGAGTTAGAAAAGTTTTATATAGGAAAAATATCAATTTTAGATAGTAAAACAGCGTATCCAATAATCGTTGACTGGAGAGCACCAATTTCTAATTTATATTATGAAGGAAAAATTGGTAAAGCATCATACGATTGTTTAGGAGAGCAAATAGAAGGTGAAATATTTTTAAAAAGGCAATACATTATAGAAAATCAAGAGTTAAAAAAATATATTAATATAAATGTTACAGGTAATGACGAGTTATTGCAAAATGCTTTGGAAGAAAAAGCTGATGATAGACTAAAAAATATTGTTGCAACAATCCAAGATGAGCAAAATAAAATAATAAGAGCAGATATAAATTCTCCACTTATAGTTCAAGGAGTAGCAGGAAGTGGAAAAACAACAATAGCTCTTCATAGAATAGCATATTTAATTTATAACTATGAAAAAGAATTTAAACCAGAAGAATTTATGATAATAGCTCCAACAAGATTCTTTTTAAATTACATATCTAATATACTTCCGGACCTAGGAGTAAATGATGTAAAACAATGTACTTTTGAGGATTTTGCATATGATGTAATAGGAAAAAGATTAAAAATATCAGATAATAACGAAAAATTAGTTATAATAGTAAACAAAGAGTTTGATGAGATAAATAAAGGTAAAATAGACATAATGATAAAAGAAGCAAAATATAAGTCATCAATAAATTTTAAAAGAATAATTGATGAATACTTGTTTGAGGTAGAAAATAATTACATTCCTAAAAATGATTTTTGCTTTAATGAATATACAATAATGAAATATCAAAATATTGATTATTTATTTAAGCATACATATAAAATGTATAACCTTAATACAAGAATAAACGAAATTGAAAAAAGTTTAATATCAGAGCTTAAAAGAAAAACTCCAGAAATAGTAGAAAACATAAAAAAAGAAAGAAGCAAAAAAATAGAAAATCTAAGTCGAGAAGACAGAATAAAAGTTTTTGATGAGTATGACAAAACAATAAAAATATTAGAAAAAGATCATAAAAAATTAGTAAAAAAATATTTAAGTCAAATTCCTAAAAAAGATTGTGTTCAATATTATAAAGAATTTATAGATAATTATTTACAAAATTCAAATGAAGTAATGACATATTTAAAACAAAATACAATTCAAAATTTACAAAAAAATGAAGTTTCTTTCGAAGACTTAGCACCAATAATGTATATTCAATTTAAGATATTTGGTATAAAAGAAAAATGCAAAATAAAACATGTAGTAATAGATGAAGCACAAGATTATGGAGAATTCCAATTTGATGTTTTAAAAACAATTTTGAACAGTAATTCAATGACAATATTAGGAGATATAGCACAAGGAGTTCATTATTACAGAGGAATAGAAAACTGGAAAAGATTTATAGATGTTGAGTTTAAAGATGTTAAAACAATTTATACTACTTTAAATAAAACATATAGAACTACTAAAGAAATAATGGATGTTGCAAATCATGTTATAAATCAATTGCCAGAATATGAAAAGGAATATATAGTTTTAGGAGATCCTGTAATAGACAGAAAAAATTCTATAACAATAAGAGAAAATAAAAATATAGATGAACTTATTAATAATATAAATGAAAAAATAGAAGAATATATAAGAAGCGGATATAAATCAATTGCTATTATAGGTAAAGATATGAATGAATGTGAAAGTATAGAAAAAAGATTATCAAAAATAAGAACCGACATAAAACTAATAAAAGGTAAAGATTCGGAATATAATTCAGGAATTTCAATAGTTCCATCATATCTTGCTAAAGGATTAGAATTTGATTGTGTAATGATTGCAAATGCAAGTGATAAGCAGTATACAAATAGTAGCCTTGATATAAAATTATTATATGTAACGATAACAAGGGCAATGAGTAAACTTGATATATTTTATACAGGAAAAATAAGTGAATTATTAACGTAAACATAAGAAATAAGATTCAATCTAGAAAAAACTTAGGGGATGGTAATGTAATTAAGTTAAGATATCCTACTCTACAAAAGCAAATAAGTACTTAACTAATGGCATTGATATTTCAGTAAAAAAGGAGGAATTGATTAATGAAAGATATAACAATAGATATTGACGAATGGAGACTAAATTGCAGAGCAGCAGGAATTGTAATTCACAATAATAAGGTACTAGTACACCACAATACAAAAGATACATATTATGCATTAGTAGGAGGAAGGGTCAAACTAGGAGAACCTTCTTCAGACACAGTAGTACGAGAATTTAAAGAAGAGCTAGGAAAAGATATAGAAATAATTGGATACATTTCAACAATAGAAAATTTCTTTGAATTAAAAGGAAAGAAATACCATGAGATTATATTTATTCATCAAGTTGAATTTATAGATGATGATGATAAAAAAATAGAAACTACAATAAAAAATATAGAAGGGAACAAAGAAAAAAATATACAATATGAATGGATTAACTTAGATGAAATAGATAATAGTCCAATAAGACCAGCAGAGATAAAAATAATTTTAAAAAAGAGAACATTTCCTATACATACAATAAACAATGATATAGAAAATATACATTCTTTGACAAAATATATAATGATAATTCAATAAAGGAATTATACAATAAAATTGATGAAGCAGAAAATAAAAATGAAAATGCATGGGCGCACCATAATTTTACTCATGTACAAAATGTAACTAAAATGACATAGCGAATTTTAAGGGATTTAAATTATGAAGATGATAAATTAATAGAAGATGCAAAAATAGCTGCTATTCTTCATGATACAGGAGCCTTAGAAGGAAAACATAATCATGCAGAAAGAAGTTATGAATTTGCAAAAAAATATTTAAAAGTAAATAATATTAATTTAGAAAATGAAGAATTAGTATTACAAGCAATAAAAAATCATAGCGCTGGATTTGATACTAATAATATAATTCAACAAGTATTAATCTTAGCAGATAAATTAGATATACAATATACAAGGATTACAAAAAATGGGTTAAAAATAGAAGGTATGAGACAAATGAAGTATATTCAAGATGTATTGATAAACATTGATAAAACCAAAATTAAAGTAAAATTTGTTTGCGATAAAAAAATTGATAAAAAAGAATTAGAAGAATATTATTTTATGAAAAAAGTAGTAAATGCAATAAAATCATTTGCAAATAAGTTTGATTTGAAATATAAAATATATTATAATGACACAGAGTGGGAAGAATTAACAGTAGAACAGTGAAAATATTAATGTAGCAAAAAACGAAATTATAAAATACAAAGATTAAATAAAAAAATATCCATTTTCAAAAAAATCAGGAGGTATCGGCAATGGAAGAAATAATTTTTGTAACACACAATAAAGGAAAAGTTGCATCCGCAAATAGGGATTGTAAAAACATCAATTTTAAAGTATTTGACTATGAGGTAGATGAACCTCGCTCAGATAGTCTACAAGAAATTGCAAAATCAAAAGTAGAGCAAGCATATAAATTAGTTGAAAAGCCATGTATAGCAATGGACTCTGGATTTTTTATAGAAGCATTGAATGGTTTTCCAAAAACTTTTGTTAATTTTTCATTAGAAACAATAGGAATAGAAGGAATTTTAAATTTAATGAAAGAAAAAGAAAATAGAAAATGTTCTTTTAAAGAGTGTTTAGCTTATTATGATGGAAAAGAAATAAGATATTTTTATGGAGAAACTAAAGGCGAACTTTCAAAAGAAATATTAGGACAAGATAGAGCAAAAAGTTGGTCTGATTTATGGTATATTTTTAAGCCACAAAATTTTGATAAAACTATGGCACAGATGAGTGATGAAGAAAGAGAATTAAGAGTAAAAAAAGATGGATCGACATCTGCATTTAAAGTTTTTGCAGATTGGTATGAGAATAATAAAATTAATAAAAAATAGAATAGAATGCCATAATATGGCATTCTATTTGAGCTAGTGAAAAGCAAAGTTATACAAGAATTGCTTTCACGTTGCTGGTTTCGACAACGAATATATCACCACTTATTTCGTTATCGAAGAGTTCCGCTTTTTCATAGGCAAAACGAAGTGGTTTGCCTATTTCTGGTGTTCCAAAAAAGTGAAGAACTTTGCCAATCTGTGTTGGCAATTCACAATTAAAGCAACTCCAGATTGTTTCTCCACATACATTCGTATCAAACGAATAGTGGTGACCTGATTCGGTGACAAATGAAATGCTCGCTGTTTTTGTGCTCATATTAATTTCTCCTTTTTTGTTGACCTCTATTCTAAGAGGAATAACAATAGTATTGTAATAATTATTATAGCACAAATTAACATAAAATGCAAATCCCTCTGCAAATTTCCGGACAATTTACATTATAAATGCAATTATGAAAAGTTAAATGCAATTTTGCAACTAAATGCAAATTTCCATAAAATAAATTTGACAAAACATCATAAATACAATATAATACAAAATATCAAAATAAAAAAATCGATGACCAAGAAGATAATTACAAAAAAATTACTACAGCGAGCTAGAACAGAGTGGAAGTCTAGCAGTAATATTGTAATTATTAGAGCTTGAGAGTAATTACAGGAAATAATAGTATTGTAATTCGTATTTCTACGTTACAGAATTTGAGTGGACTATTAAAATATAGTCAATTAGAGTGGTACCGCGTTATACAAGCGCCTCTGGATTTATCCAGAGGTGTTTTTTGTATAACAGAAAAGCTCTATTACTAAGCAAATATTTGTAATAATAAAGCAAAGCATAGTAATAAACACTTTGCTCTAAGATGGGAGGAAAAAGTATGGATATTATAACAAAAACAGAAAAAATAATTAAAGACGTTTTATCAGAAAATAATTATGAAGAAGAAAATGTTGTTCTTAGTGTATCTAGTAGACCAGAATTTGGTCAATTTCAATATAATGGTGCAATGGGATTGGCAAAAAAATACAAAACAAATCCAAGAGAAGTAGCACAAAAAATTGTTGATGAATTAAATAAATACGAAATTTTTGAAAATATAAATATTGCAGGACCAGGTTTTATCAATATATCATACAGTAAAAAATATTTAACAGAATACTTAACAGAAATATTTAAAGATGTTTCTGAAAATGTAAAAAAATATCCTAAGAAAAAAATATTTTTAGACTATGGTGGGGCAAATGTTGCAAAAGCACTTCATGTAGGACATTTAAGAACTGCCAATATAGGAGAAGCTTTAAAAAGGTTAGCAAACCTTGTTGGCAATGAAGTTATTTCTGATGTTCATTTAGGAGATATAGGTAGACAATCAGGAATGGTAATATATCAGTTAAGAGAAGAACATCCAGAATGGGTATTTTTTGATGAAAATTATGAAGGAGAATATCCAACAGAAATTCCAATAACAAATGCAGACTTAGAAAGAATATATCCACTTGCAAGTACAAAAGCAAAAGAAAATGACGAAATAATGGAAGAAGTACGTAAAATAACAGCTGAGGTAGATAAAGGTAAAAAATCATATGTAGCTCTATGGAATATTATAAAAGAAATTTCAATTAAAAATATAAAAAATATGTACACCCAAATAAATGCTAAGTTCGATTTATGGGAAGGTGAAACAGATTCTTATCCATATATAGACGAAATGTTAGAAATATTAAAAAATGCAAATTGCCTAGAAGAAAGTCAAGGAGCTTTAGTATGTGATGTAAAATTAGATACTGATAAAGCAGAAATTCCACCACTTGTTGTAATAAAAACAGATGGAACAACATTATATGCAACAAGGGAGCTTGCAACAATTCTATCAAGAAAACAAAGATTTAATCCAGATGAAATTTGGTATATAGTAGATAGTAGACAAGGTATGTATTTTGAACAAGTATTTAGAACATCTTACAAATCAAATCTAGTAGATGAAAACATGAAGTTTGAATTTATTGGAGTTGGAACAATGAATGGAAAAGATGGAAAGCCATTTAAAACAAGAGATGGTGGTGTAATGAAATTAGAATCACTATTAAACGAAATAAAAGAAGAAACATCAAAATATGTACAAGATTCAAATATGGAAGAATCAGAGAAAAAAGATATATCAGACAAAGTTGCAGTTGCGGCACTAAAATATGCAGATTTATTACCAAATGTAGAAAAAGATTACATATTTGATATTTCTAAATTCTGTAGTTTAGAAGGAAAAACAGGTCCATATATTTTATATTCTGTAGTACGTATGAAATCACTACTTGCAAAATCAAATATGTCAGATTATAAAATGTATGATATATATTCTCAAACAGAAAAAGAGCTAATAACTAAAATATTAGAAATGCCAATACGAATAGATACAGCTTTTAGAAATAAAACTTTAAGTGAAATTACTGAATATATATATGAGCTAGATAGTTTATATAATAAATTTTATGCAGAAAACAGAATTTTAACAGAGCAAGATGAATCTAAAAAGCAAACATGGTTGTTTATAACAAATCTAACATATAAAGTTAATAAATTATTGTTAGATACTTTAGCAATAGATGTACCAGATAGAATGTGAACTTTGGGGACGTTCCTTAAAGTTCACTTAGAGTGAACTTTAAGGAACGTCCCCAAAGTTCATCTTGAAAGAAAAAAGTAGGAGGAAACAATGAAAGAAAAATTTATAGAATTATTAAGAAGTACAAATAGAGAGGGAATAGAAGAGTTAATATCATTTTTAGAAAAAACAGATTTTTTCAAAGCACCTGCTAGTACAAGATTTCATGGATCTTATGAAGGTGGACTAGTAGAGCATAGTTTGAAAGTTTACGAGATATTAGATCATAAAGTAAAAAATAATGTTCTTAATTTAGAAATTCCAGATGATACTGTAAAAATAGTAAGTTTATTACATGATATATGTAAGTTAAACTTTTATAAAGTAGATTATAGAAATGCCAAAAACAGTTTAGGAGAATGGGAAAAAGTTCCATATTATACAGTAGATGATACTATACCATATGGCCATGGTGAAAAATCTGTAATGATGATTTCTGAATATATAAAATTAACTCCAGAAGAAAAATATAGCATTCGTTGGCATATGGGATATACAGAGCCAAAAGAGCTATATAACACAATAGTAGCAGCATATAAAAAATATCCACTTGCATTAATGATGCATGAAGCAGATTTAGAAGCAACATATTTTTTTGATATCTAATAAAAAAGGGAAAAAGAGGGAAAAGGGGACGGTTCTCTTTTCCCAATTTTGAGAATTTGGGACACTCTCTCATGCACATTTGGAATGCAAAACATGCAAAGAGTTAATAATTTTGCACATTTTTATTTCCAAATGTGCAAAACATTGTTATTATTGTTTTTTTATTTTTGGCTTAGCTATTAAAGATGCGATATATCCAAAAAACACAGCCGCTGCTATTCCGCCTGCAGATGCTTTAACCCCTCCCATAAAAGCACCAAGTAATCCATTTTCTTTAATAGATTCAATAGTACCTTTAGCTAAATTAGCACCAAAGCCAGTAAGGGGAACTGTAGCTCCACATCCAGCAAAATCAATTACATATTTATAAATTCCTAAAGCTCCAAGTATTACACCGGTAGTTACAAAGATAACTAAAATTCTCGCTGGAGTAAGTTTTGTTTTATCTATTAAAATTTGACCGATTATACAAATTAAGCCTCCAACAACAAAACATTTTAAAATTTGCATCCAATCAATACTTTGAAAAAAATTCATAATAAATTTCAGTCCTTTCATGTAGGAGATATATAAAATAAATCTCCGAATCGTATAAAAATAAATGTATATAGTATTAGTATTTACCAAATTTTATTTGATATGCAAATTTTATAAAAAAAGAACAACTGTAAAAATACAGTTGTTTTAACAGAAATATTTTATTTTAAAATTTTAATTTGTCCTAATAATGGAACTTCTTTTTCTTCTTCATTGATTGCAGCAATTAAACCTAAAATCCAGCAAACAAAAACAAATATGTTCCACAATCCGCCAATAATAAATCCAACATATGGTATAATGATAGATACTAGTGCACCAATAGTACCAGCTATTAAAATAACTAAAGCTTGATTTAAATGGAATTTTGCTCCTTCTTTGTCACCAGCGCAAATTGCTACTATAAATCCTATCCAAGTAAGATATGCAACCCATCCTGTTGTTTTTTTATCCATAAAAATACCCCTCCTTCAAAAATATTTAGAAAATTAATTCCAAGATAATTTTAGCATATATTACATTTTGTGACAAGAAAATTTAAAAAATAACTTTATAATATAATTTCTTTTGTTACAATTTACGGCCATTTTTTAGAGTAGTGGAAAAGGGATTATATTATAAAAAATGTAATGACGCGCAGTTTGGGAGCCATAGAACCTCATTGCCAGCCAATATTTTAAAGCACATATTTATTCATGTATTAAAACTTTAGCCTGCCGACCAGTAAGGAATGGAATTTTTTATAATATAATCCTTTTGGAACGGCTTACTTTTAGCCGTGAATTGTAATTTCCTTTTCCACTACTCTAAAAAAATAACTGTGAATAGACTACATGTTATTAAAATGCATTTTAAGTGATATAAATAAATATATCTTTAAAAGAAATTTTTACCAGATAATAATTTGCAAAACTTAACATAAAATGATATAATTAATATACAAGTGAGGAAGTCTCACTATACACTCTTTTGAGTGTATTCATCAAAAAACTATTGCAGGAGGTAACAACATGAAAGAATTTGATGAAATCATAGCGAGTATAACAAAAGAGCTGTTCAGCCTAAAAAAAATTAACGAAGAGTTAATTGAAGAAAACAATTGGTTGAGAGAACAGCTTGGAATTCCGATTAGAAGTAATAATGAACTTCTCATAAAAGATGTTTTTGACAAATATTATGTGGAAGGAGATTCCAATAATAAGGTGAAGGCAAGGATTTTTAACGTTATGTCTCGAGAGTTTGAGTGTGTCGGCGATCTTGAAGGTAAGAGTATTTATGATTTACTCAAATTGCGGAATCTGGGTTCGGTTTCGTGTGCTATTATTGTAATAGTACTCGAGCATTATGGAGTACATATTAAAATTCCAGATTTGACAGAACAATCAAGAACGTTCCAGCTCTTGCAAATCAAAGAAGCATTGCAAGAATATCGGAAGCAGGTGATATTCAGAGAGTAATCCTCCTGTAATATGCAGAGTTTTTGAAAAAGCACTTATCATTTTAGAGTGCTTTTTCTTATGCAAAATTACAAGTAAATTAAAAGAAAAGTTACAGTTCAGTGCAAATAATAAGACTTTATTACAATTCAAAGCCTTTGTTTTAGAGTAGCGGAAAAGGAATTATATTACAAAAAATAAGTACTTGAAAAAAAGCGAAGAATAAATTATAATAAATAGTAATTCTATATAAAAAGGAGACTATATGAAAATTATAAAAAACAATATGATAGGAAGGCGATGGCGTACTTCACATTTTTAATAAAAATTAAAAATTGGAGGGTTTAATTATGGAAAAGAAAAAACGTATAGTAACAGGAGATAGACCAACAGGAAGATTACACATAGGTCATTATTTTGGATCATTAAAAAAAAGAATTGAATTACAAAATTCAGGAGAATATGATCAATATATATTAATAGCTGATGTTCAAGCTTTAACAGACAACTTTAATAATCCAGAAAAAGTTAGCAAAAATGTAAGAGAGCTCGCAATAGATTATTTATCATGTGGAATAGATCCAGAAAAGACAACAATATATATTCAATCAATGATACCAGAAGTAGCAGAGCTTACAGTTTTTTATTCAAACTTAGTAACAATAGCAAGACTTCAAAGAAATCCAACAGTAAAAACAGAAATTGCTCAAAAGAGGGATTTATTTGGTGAAAGCGTAACATATGGATTTTTAGGATATCCAGTAAGTCAAGCAGCTGATATAACAGCTCTAGAAGGAGAGTTTGTACCAGTTGGGGAAGATCAATTACCATTAATAGAGCAATGCCGAGAAATAGTAAGAAAATTTAACACAATATATGGAGAAGTATTAGTAGAACCAAAAGAAGTTTTATCTGAAGGTAAAAGAATAAAAGGATTAGATGGAAACGAAAAAATGGGTAAATCTCTTGGAAATGCTATATATTTATCAGATAGCGAAGAAGAAATTGCCAAAAAAGTAATGGGAGCAGTAACAGACCCAGCAAGAATAAAAAAAGATGATAAAGGTAATCCTGATATTTGTATGGTAGCATACTATCATAAATTATTTACAAAATCAGATGATGTAAAAACAGTATGTGAGGAATGTAAAGCTGGTACAAGAGGATGTGTTGCATGTAAAAAACAATTAATAAAAAATATATGCGAAGAATTAAAACCAATTAGAGAAAAAAGAGCGTATTATGAAGCTCACCCTGAAATAATAGATAAAGTGTTAACAGAAGGAACCAAAAAAGCACAAATGACAGCAAAAGAAGTTATGAAAAAAGTAAAAAAAGCTATGAAATTAAATTATTTTGAATAATTGGGTGTGTAATTGGGGACAGATCAAAAATGCACCAATAAATTAAATAAAAATGGGCATTTTTTATCTGTCTTTAATTGTGCCTTAAGAAGAATATTAGGAGGAAATATGTTTACAGATTATGCAAAAATTATAATAAAATCTGGTGATGGCGGAAATGGTGCAGTATCATTTAGAAGAGAAAAATATGTAGCAGCCGGAGGACCAGATGGTGGAGATGGAGGAAGAGGTGGAAGTATCTATTTTATAGTAGATCCAGACTCAAACACATTAGTAGATTTTAGATTTAAAAAGAAATTTAAAGCGGAAAATGGAAAAAATGGCGAAGGAGCTAGAAGATATGGAAGAAGTGGAGAAGACTTATATGTAAAAGTTCCAATAGGAACATTAATTAAAGATGCTGAAACAGGAAAAATAATAGCAGATTTATCTCATAAAGGACAAAAAGAATTAATATTGCCAGGTGGAAGAGGCGGAAAAGGAAATTGCCATTTTGCAACTTCAACAAGACAAGCCCCACGTTTTTCTCAAGATGGAGAAAAAGGAATTGAAAAAGAGGTAATATTAGAATTAAAATTACTTGCAGATGTTGGTTTAATTGGATTTCCAAATGTAGGAAAATCTACATTTTTATCAAGAACAACTTCAGCAACACCTAAAATTGCAGATTATCATTTTACAACATTAGAGCCAAATTTAGGAGTTGTAAAAAATGAATATGGTGATAGCTTTGTAATAGCAGATATTCCAGGAATAATAGAAGGAGCAAGCAATGGAACAGGACTTGGTCTTCAATTTTTAAGACATATAGAAAGAACAAGATTGCTACTACATGTAATAGATGTATCTGGAATAGAGGGAAGAATACCTGTAGAAGATTTTAAAACAATAAATGAAGAGCTAAAAAGCTATAGTGAAAAATTAAGTAAAAGAAAACAAATCATAGTAGCAAATAAAATAGATAGTATGCAAGATGAAACTTTATATAATGATTTAGAGCAGTTAGCAAAGAAAAACAATATAGAAATATTTAAAATTTCTGCAGCAACAGGTGAAGGTATACAAGAACTTCTAAAAAGAGCATCAGAAGTATTAAAAGAACTTCCAAAAGAAGATTTATATGAGGTAGAAGAAAAGAAAGTATATACCTTAGAAGAGGAAGAAAAAGGATTTACAATAAACAAAGAAGACGGCATATATATAGTAGATGGACCAGCAGTAGATAGAGTAATGAGAAGAGTAAATTTAGATGATAATGAATCTATGTATTACTTCCAAAAATGTTTAGATAGTTTAGGTGTAAACCAAAAGTTAAAAGAAGCAGGAGTTAAAGAAGGTGATACTGTAAATATTTGCGGATGGGAATTAGAATGGTATGATTAATTTTTTATATTTATAATCCCTTTAAACTTCTATAAAATAGAAAATTTACATACTTACTGAAAGTAACAACCACTAATAAAAAGTATAAAAAACAAAACTTTTGTTTGACTTTTTCCAATATATGTGTTATTATCTTCTTAATATGATTAAGGGAGGATAAGGTATATGCCAAGAAAAAAAAGTAATGAATTAGGCAAAAGGGAAAAAGATATACTAAACTTTATAGAAAAACAAATAAAAGAAAATGGATATCCACCATCAGTAAGGGAAATTGGAAAATCAGTGGGGTTAAGCTCAACTGCAACAGTACATGGATATTTAACAAAATTAGAAGAAAAAGGTTATATAAAAAAGGAAAACCAAAAAGGAAGAACACTTAGATTATTAAAAGGAAACAAAAATAATAATCAAACAGATCTAAACGAAAATGGCAAAAATCTATATACAAACAAAGAGCTAGTAGAAGTTCCTGTAATAGGTAAAATAACAGCAGGAGCACCAATCTTAGCAGTAGAAAATATATCAGATACATTTCCAATTCCAATAGATTTTGTAGGAAATTCAGAAAGTTTCATGTTAACAGTAAGTGGTGAAAGCATGATAGAAGCAGGAATTTTAGATGGTGATTATATACTAGTAAAAAAACAAAATGTAGCACGAAATGGCGAAATTGTAGTTGCGTTAATAGAAGATGAAGCAACAGTAAAAACATTTTATAAAGAAAAAGACCATATAAGATTACAACCTGAAAATAGTGCTATGGATCCAATAATAGTAAAAAATTGCGAGATATTAGGAAAAGTAGCTGGAGTATTTAGAAAGTTATAAAAGGAGAATTGTATGAAAAGGATGAAAACTTTTTTCATATATCTATTAATCTTTTTAGGTTTATATTTTTTAAGTAATTATTTAATATCTGCATATATAAAAACATCATATTATAAAATAGAATCTTATGATATAGATGTACAAGATGCAACTGTAACAATAATTAATGCAAGAGCATCAAAAGATAATGGATATATAGAAGGAAAAATATCAAATAGTACAAAGGAAGAGATAACAAATAAATACATGGAAGTAGAATTGTTTTCAGATAATGATGTTAGTTTAGGAAAAGAGTATGTAAAAATTGAAGGATTATATTCAGGAGCTATAAAAGATTTTAAAGTGGATTTTACTTGCGATAATGTTGAGCATTTTAAAATAAGATTTATAGATACAGCAGAAAAAGAGCAAATTGATAATGAAAAATCACAAAATCTCTTTACAATAAAATCAAACGAAAGAGTTGAAAATATAATAAATCAATTAGAAGAAGGTAGCAAAAATAACTTATAAAAAATATTATATTAAGATGTGCTAAAGTAAAGTTTTATTTAATGCACATCTTTTTAGATATTAAAAAATAATTAAACTTCATATAAAATATTAGAATTTACGTTTAAAAAAGAGCCGTTACAAAGGGATTATATTAAAAAAAATCCTTTTACACTAATCTATATGTTTACTGAAAAATTGAAAATAAATGTACAAAAATCAAAAAGTATTTGCTATTTTCTACAATATGTAATATAATCGTAATAAAATTGAAATAAAAGTGTAATATTATATCTGAAAGGAAGATGAAAATGTGGGGTTGGGGCCAAGATATAGGAATTGATTTAGGAACTGCTACAGTAATTGCATATGTAAAAGGTAAAGGAATAGTACTAAGAGAGCCATCTGTAGTTGCAGTAGATAGTAATACAAATGAAGTCTTAGCTGTAGGAAGAGAAGCAAGAAGAATGTTAGGAAGAACGCCAGGTAATATTGTAGCAACAAGACCATTAAGAGAAGGTGTAATATCAAATTATACAGTCACAGAAAGAATGCTAAAATATTTTATAAGTCGTGTATGTGGAAGATTTGTATTTGCTCCAAGGATAATGATTTGTATACCATCACAAGTAACAGAAGTAGAAAAAAAAGCTGTTATAGATGCGGCAACACAAGCAGGAGCAAGAAAAGTATATTTAATCGAAGAGCCTATAGCAGCAGCAATAGGTGCAGGAATAGATATATCAAAGCCATGTGGAAATATGGTAGTAGATATAGGAGGAGGAACAACAGACGTAGCTGTAATTTCTTTAGGTGGTTCAGTTGTAAGTACATCACTAAAAGTAGCAGGAGATAAATTTGATGAATATATAGTAAAATATATAAAGAAAAAACACAATATAATGATTGGCGAAAGAACAGCCGAAGACTTAAAAATAAATATAGGATGTGTATATCCAAAAATACAAGATACTGAAATGGATATAAGAGGAAGAGATTTAATAGATGGATTACCAAAAACAGTAACTGTATATTCAAGTGAAATGCTAGAAGCTTTAATAGAGCCAGCATTAATGATTGTAGATGCAGTTCATTCAGTATTAGAAAGAACACCACCAGAGCTAGCAGCTGATATAAGCGATAAAGGAATTTATATGACAGGTGGAGGATGCTTAGTAGATGGTTTAGATAAATTATTACAAGAAAAAACAGGAATAAATGTAATGATAGCTCAAGATGCAATTTCATGTGTAGCTTTAGGAACAGGAAAAGCATTAGACACATTAGATTCACTAGATGCAAAAAGAAATAGAAGATAGATAAATTTTAAAGACTTATTTAAAGATAAGTCTTTAAAAAAACAATACAAGATTACATAAAAACTATAAAGTAAAATAAAAAATAAGTAGGAGATAAAATATGTTTTTACAAATATTATTAATGATAATAGGATTTATATTACTAGTAAAAGGAGCCGATTTTTTAGTAGAAGGTGGAAGCAATATTGCTAAAAGATTTCATATTCCAGAGATAGTAATAGGATTAACAATAGTATCAATTGGAACATCAATGCCAGAGCTAATGGTAAGTTTAACCTCTGCATTAGGAGGACATTCTGATATATCAATAGGAAATGTTATTGGAAGTAATATAGCAAACCTTTTACTAATACTAGGACTATGTGCAATTATAAAAAACTTAAAATTTAAAAAAGAAACAAAATATATAGAAAGTCCATTTGCTTTATTTGTCACAATATTATTATTTTTATTAGCAAATAATAATTTAGCAGGACAAGCAAATATTATAAATAGAACAGAAGGGATAATATTAATAATATTATGTTTGATATTTATAGTATATAATATAATTATGGCAAAAAAAGGAGAAGAATTTGATGGAATAAGTACACAGTTAGTAATTACTAACATAGAAATGACTTCAAAAAGATATCTTATAAAATCAATTGTATTTGTTGTAATTGGTATAATATGTTTAAAATTTGGAGGAGATTTTGTAGTAAATAGTGCTTCTGAGTTAGCAAGAATGTTAGGAATGAGTGAAAAAATTATAAGTTTAACAATAATTGCAGTTGCTACAAGTTTACCAGAGCTTGTTACATCTGTAATTGCAACTAAAAAAGGTGAAATTGATATGGCTATAGGAAATATAATAGGTTCATGTATATTTAATATAGTACTAATAATAGGAATTTCATCAATTATAGCTCCTATAACATATTCAATTAACTATAATAAAGATCTTATAATCTTAATCGGAGCTACTTTATTATTAGGTTTATTTCCTTTTATAGGAAAAAAAGATGAGATGACAAAATTTAATGGAACGATATACTTTTTAGCATATGTTGCTTATATGATAAACCTAGTTATGATAAATTTATAAAATGGGAAAAGGGGACGGTTCTCTTTTCCCATTTTTTGTCAATGGGGACGGAGATTTTTGTTAAAGTTCAGTGCCTTAAAATAAACCGACTATATAGTGCTAACTTATATTATGTGCTCTAAATTAGCCGTCCGAAGGGTTAGTATATATTATTTTTTCAAATATTACTGGCTCATTCCATAGTTTAAGAAATTCTAAGCTCAATTCCGGGTGCCCCTTTCTGTGCTCTTTTCTCCAAAGTCGAAAAGCCACG
>JAGBDU010000042.1 GCA_017937285.1 Clostridia bacterium | reverse complement strand
TAGAACCTCACTGCCAGCCAATATTTTAAAGCACATAATTACTAATGTATTAAAACTTTAGCCTGCCGACCAGTAAGGAATGGAATTTTTTATAATATAATCCCTTTGGAACGGCTCACTTTTAGCTGTGAATTGTAACGATAAAATCTTTAATTAATATAGTAATTTTAAATTGTTGATATATAAATAAATTAAATTGAAAAAAAAACAACTATTAAAAAGAGATATGCCTAAAAGTAATTTAAACACATCTCTTTTTTATTTATTTTATTCTGGTTCAACTAAACCAAAGTTAATTCCATCTTTTAATTTAAAAATTACATTAACTTCTTCTGTATCAGCATTTACAAATGTTAAGAACATATTATTTGAATCTTGCAATTTCATTTTTGCATCTTCTACATTCATTGGTCTTACTTCATAATATGTTGTTTTTAAAACTTCTTTTTCTACTTGATGATTTTCTTGGTTAAAACTAATGAATTCTTGATCTTTTATAGATCCTGATGTTATTTGCTTTTCTTTTTTTGCCTTTGTCTTTCTTATTTGTCCTTCTATAATATCAATATCCTTATCTATAGATGCATATAAATCTTTTTTTTCTGACACAGCTCTATAAATATTTCCATTTATATTAGCAGAAAGCTCAGCAACTTGCTCTTTTCCTTCTGTTTTGATTGTTGCTTTTACTTCTAGTTCTTCTTCTGTGTATTTTTGTAGTCTTTCACACTTTTTCTCAACATACTCTTTAATTGCTTCTGTTGCTTTTAAATCTTTTCCTGTTATTTTTATGTTCATAAAAACCACTCCTTCCTAGTATCTTTTGTTTGTATATGCTGTATCTTCATTATATATTCTTTTATATATTTTTTCAAGTAATTTCCAATTTTATTTAAAATATTTGTTACTAGATAATGGTTTGGTTAAAATTAGCCGTCTAGAGCAGTTGATATATATAATTTTTCAAATTAATTTTTTCATTCAACTTTACTTATATAATTAATATATGATATAATATGTAAACTAAAGGAGGTCGTAAATTTATGAATAAAGAGCTTATTATTTTAAATGATTCAAATCAAATGATTAACAAAACCATTATAAATAAATTAATTACTGAAATTAACACACTAAAGATTAATAAATCGATGAAACAACTATTATTAATAGCATCTTTGAATTTACTTTCTTCTATAAAAACTACAAAAGGATTAACTTATCAACTAGAAAATTTCAGAAATCAAGGAAAAATTTATCCTGAAAAGACAAAAAGCAAATATATAAACAATATGTTAAAAGATATAAAAAAGATGTCTGTATCTGATTTCACCAATAATATAAATAATTTAATTAATTTTTTAAATACAAATAATATTACTATAAAAATCTAATTTATAAATGATAAATAAAAAAGCACGCCACATTAAAAATTAAACATTTGGCGTGTTTTTTTGTTTTTATAAAAAAATTCCTTTTTCACAACTCTATATGATTACTAAAAAGACTCATATCATACATCTTTTTTTATTCTATTACTATACCATTTTTTTCTACAAGTCAAATATTCTAATACAGTAAAAATTTTGCTATTACATCATTTAAATAATGAACTCTAAAATATACTATATTCTTACTTTTTATCTTATTAGACTTAAAATATTTTCCTTATTGTTCATAATTGCATCATAACCAATTTTTATACATTTATCTATGTTATCAATTTCCATTAAACTAGTTCCTTTTGCATCTATTTCTATTGCTAAATCAGATTCTTTTTGTGCCTCTAATACATCTTTTAATGAAAATATATCTACAGTTCTAAGTAGTATACTAAGGACATTTTGATTTTCCATATCAAAATCATCTAATTTAAAACTTAGACCAATTGTAACATCTGCTCCCATATCTTTTAATACTTTTACTGGAAGATTATCTTTTGTTCCACCATCGATAAAATTATATTTATCAAATTTGCTTGTTGTAAAAATTCCAGGAAATGCCATACTTGATCTTACTGCTTTTCCTATCGAAATATCATATATATAATCAATATTATCATTTTTTAAATTATAATTTTTAGACATAAAAATACATTCTTTTGTTGAAATTGTATCAACAGTTGCAATTGCTAAAGGTATTTTTACATCACTTATATTCTTACAATTTTTTTCTTCTGCTGCTTTTTGAATTAAATTTTCTATTCTTTCTCCAGATATTAACCCCTCTAATTTTAGCTGCTTTTTAGTTAAATATGTTCCCACTGATGATATTATAGGCTTCTTTGGTATTTTTATTATACCTTTATATGATTCTAAAATTATTTTTTTAATTTCATCACAATCACAACCTATAGCATATAGGGCTGCTGCTAAACTTCCTGAACTTGTTCCTGATATATAATCTAATTTTATTCCTAATTCTTCAAAAGCTTTTAATGCCCCTATATATGCAACTCCTTTTAATCCTCCACCTGCTAAGGCAATTCCTACTTTCATTGTTTCCTCCATTATTAATTGTTTTGTGCCAATTATTTCAAGACTACTATCTAAATATAACTAATGTTAATTTAGCTAAATCTTGTAATTCTATTTATTGTTACTGTTGGCACTTTTTTATTATACATCTATATACTATTTTTGTCTATTTTATTGAAATAAATATTTTAAATAAAATTTTCGGGGACGGAGATTTTTTAACACCAAATTTGGAATTTGTGTCATAAATCTCCGTCCCCAATTCTCCGCAACTGAATCTATCTTAATCTACAAATTTAATAATTACATCGTTTGGATCTTTTACAATATACCTATCTGTTAACTTACTAAAGTCTTCATTTGGTATGATTTGCTGATAAAAGACCCTTCTTTGATTTTTAAGCTCTTTTTCTGAAGGTTTACCATCTCTTCTTCTGTGTTTTAAATACTCGAGATGTTTCTCTTCATCCAAATCAATCATTATTAATGTAATTTTTCCTTTGTACCCCATAAGCCGAATTGCAGTTATCAAAGAATATAATTCTGCTTCAGTTACAATGGTGGTTTTCAAAATTGTAAATTTACTAGTTTCAATTGCCCTTTGGATTCGACTTGAAGCATTTTGTAAAAATGGGTATTCCTTTGTTTTGTTTTGTTTCTTTTTAGGAAAATCTTCGTCAGAAATAAACTCAACAATAGAACCTTTGTATTTTTTTAAAATCCTCCGCGCCATTCCAGTTTTTCCAGTTGTTGATGGACCACAAAATATTATAAGTCCGCCATATTCTAGATTTACGTTGATTTGCATAATAAACCTCCTTGGGTTAATTTTTTTTCGTGTTCCTATTATAACAAAGCTCATCACATTTTTCAACCCTTTTTTCTTTTTGCACATTTTTACTGAATGTGGTTTGATACAATTCACAGCCACTTTTTTTGAGTAGTGTAAAAAGGATTTTTTATAATATAAATCCTTTGAAATGGCTCACTTTTATCTGTGGATTGCAACTATCATTTAACCTTTGGAGTTAACGTTTTATAAAATGTAACTTTCTTTTAGAATCTTTCTTCAATTTTACGTAGTTTTCATCTATAATTTTATCTATTGAATCAGATCTCATTTCTTTTATAATTTTACAGCTATTATCAAGCTTTGCTTGTTCATCTATGTTTAGCTCTAATTTTACTAATTCTCTTACTCCATTTTCTCCTATAATTGCAGGAACTCCAATATATATATCGTCTTGTCCATATTCACCGTTTTTTAAATAAGTTGATACAGTTAATATACAATTTTCATTTTCGATTATGGCTTTTACTAATCTAGTTAAAGCAACGCCTATTCCATAATATGTTGCTTTCTTTTTATTTATTATTTCATATGCTGCATTTACAACATCTTTGTGGATTTTTTCTAAGTCTTCCATTGGGTAATTATTATCTTTAATAACATCTTCTACCCTTTTACATCCTACATAAGCATGCTCCCAAGGAACAAATGATGAATCTCCATGCTCTCCCATAACATATGCATGAATGTTTTTGCTTGATATATTTAAATATTCGGCCATTATATAGCGTAATCTTGCAGTATCTAATACAGTTCCTGAGCCCAAAACTTGATTTTTTGGAAGTCCAGATACTTTTGATACAACATATGTCATTAAATCTACAGGGTTACTAGCTACTACTATTACTCCATTAAACCCACTTGCCATTATGCTCTTTGTTATACTTTTCATTATTTTCGTATTTGTTTCTGCAAGCTCTAACCTTGTTTGTCCTGGTTTTTGAGCAATCCCTGCTGTTATTACAACTACTTCTGCATCTTTACATTCATCATAATCTCCTGCTTTTATTATCATTTTTTGATGTGCAAATGGTAAGCCATGAGATAAATCCATTTCTTCGCCTTTTGTTTTTTCTTTATCTATATCTATTAATATAAGTTCATTAATTCCACCTCTATTTAACATAGCATATGCCATGCTCATTCCTACAAATCCTGTTCCTACTAAAACAACTTTACCTTTTTTCATTTAAAACTCACATTCCTTTCTCTCTTAAATAGTTATGAAAAATTTAATATTTTTTTAAATTAATTCTTCCTTATTTTTTTGCATTGTTTATTATATACCTTTTTTTAGAATTTTAAAAGCTTTTTTGTTTTTTTATTATAAAAATAAGCTAGGTAATTTATACCTAGCTTATTTGGCCTATTTTTTGTTTACCCAAATCCACCTCCGTAGATCTGATGCCATTTGTATTAAATGGCTGTATATTTCCATGGCACATTCATTTTGATAATTTGCTAATTGTGCTTCATCATAATATTTTATTGTGTTTTCGACAGTACATAATATATCTTTAACGTCATTTTCTGTGATATTAAAATTTACATTTTTCTCGTTTTCTGCCGAATTAAATATTTGGTACAATATTTCTGATTCTATTGCCATAGAAAAAAACTTTTTTGCTTGATAATTAATTTTAAACAGTTTCCATATCCGGATTAAGATAAACACTATAATACATCCCAAAATAATTTTAAGTGCATTCATATTAGACCCTCCTTTGAGATTTGATTTATATTGTATTATATTTTATGTAATATGTCAACCTTAAAATTGATAGAATATAGTTATTCTAACCCAATAGTATTTTTAATACAAATATCAAAACAACACCTGGAACTCCCAAAATACCAGAGCATACTATTGTCCACCAATTTAAGCCTATATGAAAATTAAAATTGCTACCTACAATATTTATTATGTATATTAATACTGCTCCTATAATAGAATTGAGTACTAATTTAAAACTTTTTCTTAATGGAATTACGAATATTTTTCCAATAATCATAATCATTACAATGCACCCAATATATACCAATAAAGCATACTTTTCCATAAAAATCACCTCTTTATTATGTATGATTTATTTGGACAATTAGAACCTGAGGGACGGAGAATTTGGGGACGGAGAATTTGGGGACGGAGAATCGGGGACGGAGAATCGGGGACGGAGAATCGGGGACGGAGAATCGGGAACGGAGAATCGGGGACGGAGAATCGGGGACGGAGAATCGGGGACGGAAAATTTGGGGACGGAGAATTTGGGGACGGAGAATCGGGAACGGAGAATTTGGGGACGGAGAATCGGGGACGGAGAATCGGGGACGGAGAATTAGGGGACGGAGAAAATTTTCTCCGTCCCC
>JAGBDU010000005.1 GCA_017937285.1 Clostridia bacterium | reverse complement strand
TCCCCAAAATCTCCGTCCCCAAAATCTCCGTCCCCAAAATCTCCGTCCCCAAAATCTCCGTCCCCAAAATCTCTGTCCCCAAAAATCTCCGTCCCCAAAGTTCTTGAAAATAAATAAATTTTATAATATGATAAAAGAAAATAATCTAGAAAGGATTTGAAAAAAATGAGTATAACAGATCATAAATGTACAGCATGTGATGCAATATTAAAATTTAATCCCAAAACACAAAAATGGAAATGTGAATATTGTGGCTGTGAATATACACTAGAAGATTTAAAGATAGAAGAAAAACAAATTTATAAAAATAAAAATAGCCAAGCAAAAAAATCCTCAAATACATCGTATAATGGCTATCATTGTCCTGACTGTGGAGCTGAAATTGTAATGGATGAAAACACATCTGTTACAGAGTGCGTATATTGTGGAAATACAGCAATAATAAATGAACGATTAGAAGGAAAGTTTGCTCCACAAAAAATAATACCATTTAAAAAAGATAAAGAAGATGCTATACATGCATTTACAAATTATAAAAAATGGAAATGGTTTATGCCAAAAGAATTTATTCAGAAAAAGAATATAGAAAAAATATCTGGAATATATATACCATTTTATTTATATGATATAGATGTTTCAGCAAAAATAAACGTGCAAGCAACAATGTTGAATATATGGAGCGATAGAGACTACAAATATACAAGAACAGATTATTATGATGTATTAAGAGAAGGAAACATGTCATACAAAATGGTCCCAACAGATGCATCCAAAAAATTTCCAGATGATATAATGGACTCAATAGAGCCATATAATTATAATGAATTAGTTGAGTTTGATTCATCATATATATCTGGATTTTTATCAGAAAAATACGATTTATCAATAGATGAATTATCCGAAAGAGCAGAAAAAAGAGCAGAGCAAACAGCTATAGAAACATTATTAAATGATGTAAACGGTTATGATACAAAAACAATAAAGAATCAAGTTAAAAGTTCTAAAAGAAAAGATTCATCAAAATATGTTTTATTACCAGTATGGATGCTGAATGTAAAATATAATAATAATATTTATACTTTTGCAATGAATGGGCAAACAGGAAAATTTATAGGAAATGTACCAATTTCATGGAAGCAAGTTATTAAATATTGGATAGGAATATTTGTAGGAATTTCGATAATAGCATTAATAATAAATTTATTAGGATATTCAAAATTGTTTTAAATAAGTAGTGAAGGGAATGATATATAATTGGAAACAATAATTTTACAATCTTTAGCATTTGGTGCTATTGCATCAACAATAATATGTGTTATAATTGGGTTTAAACATAAACCAGTAAAAGTATCAAAAAATGCTAATCAATATTTGGATAAAAATTCAGTAAATATTACAAATGGATATGATCATTTTACAAATTATACTATAACTAAGGTGCCGCTAAACAATAAATGATCAACAAAAAATGCAAATAAGTATCTTAAAAAAATATATAACAGAATTTAAATAACGGAAAAATATTATTTAAAGTGTCATATACAAAAAGTGTTAAGTATTAGTAAAAGAGCAACAATAGCTTTAAATTGAAAAGAAGATATAAGTTTTGCTGATTTAATAGGTTTATAGGTATATCCACAAAAACCTAAATATGAAAACAAGGATTGATAGTTAATTGGCAAAAAAATTAATAATTACAGAAAAGCCATCTGTAGCTATGGAATTTGCAAAAGTTCTAAATATTAATGGTACAAGAAAAAATGGATATATAGAATCAAATGAGTGGATAATAACATGGTGTGTTGGTCATCTAGTAACAATGTCATATCCAGAAAAATATGATGAAAATTTAAAATTTTGGAGATTAGATACATTACCATTCATACCTAAAGAGTGGAAATATGAAATAATTCCAGCTGTGCAGAATCAATATAATATAGTGGCACAATTATTACAAAGAGAAGATGTAGAAGAAATATACAATGCAGGTGACTCTGGGCGAGAAGGAGAATATATTCAAAGACTAGTATTTATGATGGCAAAACCAAATCCATCTGCTAAAATGAAAAGAGTTTGGATAGACTCACAAACAGAAGATGAAATAAAAAGAGGCATAAAAGAAGCAAAAGATTTATCAGAATATGATAGTTTATCAGATGCAGCATATTTAAGAGCAAAAGAAGACTATTTAATAGGAATAAATTTTTCAAGATTGCTTTCTATTATATTTGGTAGAAGAATAGCAAAGCAAATAGACGAGGAAAAAGTTTCAATATCTGTTGGAAGAGTTATGACATGTGTACTTGGAATGGTAGTATCAAGAGAAAGAGAAATTGTTAATTTTGTAAAAACTCCATATTATAAAGTAATAGGGGAGTTTGGACAAGAAAATAGCAGTTTTAAAGCAGAATGGAAAGTTACAGAAAAATCAAAAATGTATAATTCTCCAAAATTATATAATGAATCAGGATTTAAAAAAATAGAAGATGCACAAAATTTTATTCTTTCACTAAAAGATAAAAAAGCAATAGTTACAGAAGTTAAGAAAACAAAACAAAAAGAAAATGCACCTTTATTATTCAATTTAGCAGAAATTCAAAATGAATGTACAAAGAGATTCAAAATAAAACCAGATGAAACATTAGAAGTAATACAGAATTTATATGAAAAAAAATTAGTAACATATCCAAGAACAGATGCGAGAGTTTTATCTACAGCAGTAGCAAAAATAATATCAAAAAATTTAAATGGAATTGCCAAAGGATATAAAGATGAAGAAGTGCAAGGATATATAAAACAAATGGCAGAAGAAAAATATTCTACAGATATAGTAAAATCAAAATATGTAAATGATAGTAAAATAACAGATCACTATGCAATAATTCCAACAGGACAAGGATATGAAAACTACGATAAATTACCAGATTTGCATAAGCAAATATATAAAGTAATAGTAAAAAGATTTTTAGCAATATTTTATCCACCAGCAGAATTTAATAAAATATCTGTAACAATAGATATAGATAATGAGCAATTTTCTGTGACTGGAAAAGTGTGTATAAAGCAAGGATATTTAGAAATTGCAAAGCCAAAATCAAAAGAAGCGGATAAAGATAAATCAAATGAAAAATTAGATGAAAATAATAAAATACAAGATAATGAAAATGCAAAATCAAATAATGGTTCACAAGAAAATAACCTAGATATTTTAACTAAATTAAAGAAAAATTCCGAAGTAGGAGTAATAAATTTCGAAACAAAAGATGCAGAAACATCGCCACCAACAAGATATAACTCAGGTTCAATAATTTTAGCAATGGAAAATGCAGGAAAATTAATTGAAGATGAAGAGCTAAGAGAACAAATAAAAGGAGCAGGAATTGGTACGAGTGCAACTAGAGGTGAAATTATAAAAAAATTAGAAAAAATAAAGTATATAAAAATAAATGAAAAAACACAAATAATAACACCAACGCAAAAAGGTGAAGCAATATATGATGTTGTAAATGCTTCAATGCCAGATATGCTAAATCCAAAATTAACAGCAAGTTGGGAAAAAGGGTTAGATATGGTTGCAAAAAAAGAAATAAAATCAGAAGAATTTATGGTAAAATTAGAAAGTTATATAAAAGCTAAAATTAATAAATTAGTGGTAAGAAGGTAAGCATCTATTAAATGAATATTATTTTTTTGAACGTTGAAGAAAATTAATAAAGAAAATTAATAAAGAAAATTAGTAAAGAAAAATAAAAAATCTAGATGCAATGGGATATATATTATTTTATAGAAAGGATGATTGTTATGTTTACAATAGGATGCCATTTATCTGCATCAAAGGGATATTTGGCTATGGCAAAAGAAGCGGTTAGTATTGGTGCTAATACATTTCAATTTTTTACAAGAAATCCAAGAGGAGGACAAGCAAAACCAATTGATGAAAATGATATAAAAGCATTTTTAGAATACTCTAAAGAAAACGAAATTAATGTAATTTTAGCTCATGCACCATATACATTAAATGCATGTTCAGCTGATCCTGGACTAAGAGAATTTGCTAAAAATACAATGATAGACGATTTAAGAAGGATGGAATATACACCAGGAAATTATTACAATTTTCATCCAGGAAGTCATGTTAAACAAGGTGTTGAAATTGGAATTGATTATATAGCAGAAATGTTAAATGAAATTCTAACAAAAGAGCAAACTACAACAGTTTTATTAGAAACTATGGCTGGAAAAGGTAGTGAAGTAGGAAGAAATTTTGAAGAAATAAAAGCTATAATAGATAAAGTTGAATTAAAAGAAAAAATAGGAGTATGTTTAGATACATGTCATGTTTGGGATGCGGGTTATAACATTATAGAAAATTTAGATGGTGTATTAGATGAATTTGATAAAATTATTGGATTAAATAAATTAAAAGCTATTCATTTAAATGATAGCAAAAATGAATTAGCATCACATAAAGATAGACATGAAAAAATAGGGGAAGGAAAAATTGGGTTAGAAGCAATATCAAAAGTTATTAATAATAGCAGAATAAAAGATTTACCATTTTATTTAGAAACTCCAAATGAATTAGATGGATATAAAAAAGAAATAGAATTATTAAAAAAGTGTAGAATGTAAAAAGTGTTCATATATTAAGTTTTTTGTTGAATATAAATAGCTGTAACTGAAAATTTTTGAAAGTTTTCAATTACAACTATTTATATTCAGCTATTTTTTTACATAAACAAAAAATGTTTTCATCTGTCATAAGTATCAATTGTATGAATATCTCGAACTTTAGCAAATTTAGTATTAGGAACTTGGATTTCATACCTAATGCTTGATTGAAAATCAGATTGTAAATTATTTTCTTTTGAATATAATTCTATAAATCTTGTCACCGGATTAGGAGTAGAATCAAACCTATTAGCTATATATGCATGTTTACTGTATACTTTATCACAACAAAAGTTTATATCAAAAGGTAATTTTGATGAATCTCCCTCTCTAAACTGTGCAAGCTCATACAAATATTCTGCACAAGCTGTTTGATAGTTAGCATAAGATGGATTTATTCTAGTAATATTATTACGTAAAAGCTCTAAAATTTGATAATCTGCATCAGGACAAAGTTTTAAATAATATTTAGTTAATTTAAACATATTTTTAAAATCAGGATCAGGATTTTTGTGGTTTTTTCTACAATATTTTTCATATAATTTAAAATCATTTTTTAACTGCTTTTTAAATTTTTTTAATTTATGATGTTGAGTAAAAAAGCTAAATATTGGATTTGAATGCATAGAATCTACTATATTCAACTGATTATCAAGTAAGGTATAATTTCCAGAGTCAGGTTCAATAACTATGTGACTAAGATAATTTTTAGAATTGATTTTAGAAGAGTTTGTTTGAGATGAATTTTCAGAAACTGTTTGTTTTCTTTTATATAGGTCACCAACTCTTATTTTAGTTTGATTCTGTGCTTGTGTTTTTATGTAGGATGAGTTAGATTGAGTATTATTAGCCTGAGTTTCATATCTAAAATTTTGACTATTTCTTTTTCTAACTGTAGATTGTTTTTCTGATATATTTGAAAAGTTTATTGCTTTAGATTTAAAAAGCTCAATCATTTCGGGCGAGTCATTTGAATATCCTTTTTTTATTAATTCAATATACTTATAATAAAAATCTGTATCAGAAGAATTTGAGTAATTATTTTTCATATAATACCTCCAAAATAATATTAACATTACTAACACTAATTATAGAATATTAAGTAAGAAAAGTCAACGTTATGTAAATATGATATTTGTTGTAAAATTCTAAAAAGTTTTTAAGAAAAATATTGAAATAAAAAAATTGTATTGTTATAATTTTTATATTAAGAAACTTTTTTACACAAAACGAGTTAAGTCATTGCATTTTTTTATAATATAATTCCTTTGGAACGGCTTATCTTAAGGCTCCTGAACTGTAACGCAAAGTATAGTGATGAAAAAAGTTAACATAAAGACATTGAAAAAATTGTAATAATATGCTATAATTAGCTATATAATGTAAAAATGTAAATAAAAGGAGAGGTATTTATGGATGAAAAAGAAGCCAAAAGAATACAAGAAGAATTAGAAAAAATTAAAAAAATGAAAGAATCAGCATTAAATAAAAGCCAGGAAGAATTAAATAAAATTGATCAAAGAAGAAATCCACAAACATATACAGAAGGAGAAAAAGAAGTAGAAAAAAGAAATGAAGAGCTTAATAAGGTAAATAGTGAAATAGAATCTTTTAATAAGTTAAACGAAGATATAAAAGGTTTAAACGTAGATGCAATAAAAAAAGAGAGACTTCAAAAAGCTGAAGCCTTAAAAAAAGCACAAGAAGAATTAAATAAATTTGATCAAAGAAGAGATCCACAAACATATGCAGAAGGAGAAAACGAAGTATCAAAAAGACAAGAAGAACTAAATAAAGTAGATGAAGAATACAAAAAAATCATTAATGAAGAAAAAGATTTAAAGGAAAAACTATCAGACTTACTTGAAAGTTTTAACAAAAAATATCATATAGAAAAAGAAGAAAAACAAAATCAAAAGCCAGTAAAAAAAGAAGAAAAAGAAAATAGCAATACAAATGTTGAAGAAAAAGACGATAATAAAGAAAAATTAGCTAAACAAATAGCCGAAAAAGAAGCAGAAATAAAAGCATCTGAAAAACGTATGTCAAATTTTGGTAGTCACGGTTTTGATGGACAAGCAGAATTAGCAAAATATAAAAAATTAATGAAAGAGCTAGAAGAACTAAAGTCTGGCAAGGTAAATAAAGAAAATATTAAAAAAGATAATGAAAATAGAGATAAAAATAAAAAATATTATTCACCAACTCAAGAAGAAATCGAAGAATATATGAATTTGCGTAATAAAGGTTATGATGATAATTCTCCAGAGATGAAAGAATTTTTAAAAAATTTAACTAAAAAAAGAGAAATGCAACTAGAAAGAGATGAAAATGGAAATTTAAAATATCTACCTGCAGAGCAAAAAACAACAACTACGCTACCAGCAAAGTCAATAGAAAAAACAAAACAAATTGAAACAGATAATGTAGACGAAAGATTATCAATAATATATAGTGGAAAAGATAATAAATATATTGTTAGTAATTTTGAAAAAATTCTTGCAAAAGTAGAATTTGAAAATGAAAATGATAAATTAAAGTACATATCAGATATAACAAAAAAATTAAGTCAACCTATTGAAGCAAAAAATTTCAAAAATAAAAAAGCAAAATTAGAATATTTAAAAGATGAATTTGATGAAGAAGATTTAAAATATATATTTGGAGAAAAATATAATAAAACAATGAAAAAAATGGCAAAAACTTATGATCCTCAATTATTAGTATTATTGTCAGATTTAGATATGGATTATGCTAAAAAATATATAAACGAATTATCAAAAGGTGAAGATGATAAAAAAGAGAAACTACCATATAGCATGAAATACAATTTAAAAGGAATGAGAAAAAATCATAAAGAAAACAAGATGTCATTTATCCAAAGAATTAGAGCTAATAGAATGGCTAAGAAAAATCATGAAAAAGGTGTTGCTGAATATGTACCAGATGATAAGAGCAGAAAATGGCTAGCTGTACCTGTAATTGGAGCATTAGCTGCTGGAGGAATAGCAATAGCAAATAATGAAAATACACAAGAACAACCAAAACAAGATCATACTCCAGATATATCAGTTGGAGTAAAACCAGAAAATCAAAATAAAAATCAAAATAAAAATCAAGAAATTCCTACTGATGAAATTATAAATGCAGTTGATCAAGTAAGTAAAGATACAGTAAAAAATAATACAGATGACTTAGTATTAGGAAGTAGAGTAAATTTACAAGATGGTGTAACATATGCCGAAAATAGTTTACAAGGTGGTATAAAAGGGAAAATTGGTGAAGTATCATGGAGACCTGCAGGAGATTATACAATCGATAGAGTAGCAATATACCATAATGGTAAATTATTAGAAAATATAAGTGCAGAAGGTACAAATGTTGATGAAACTGTAAGAAAATATGCTGAAAAATTAGGTGTAAATCCATCAGAAATAGATCAAAAAGCACATATATGTGTTGGAGAAAAACATGATGGAGCTACAGGATGGATTGATATGGAAGAAACAAGTATGCAAGAATTAAAGAACAGTATATCAAAAACATATAATCAACTACAACAAGAAAAAGCAGTAAATAATAAACAACAAACACAAAAAACAACTCAAGAACAAGATCATGAAGATAGATAATAAAAATAATCAAAAAAACATAAAAAAAGCTTAATTTAACTAAACTTGATTATTGACTTATCAATATATCGATGATATAATATTAACCGTTAGTATAAAAAGCCAAACAAGGCCAAAAATATTAACGGTTAAAAAATTTTTAGGAGGTGAAATTTAAGTGCCAACAATTAATCAATTAGTAAGAAAAGGAAGACAAACAGGTGTAACAAAATCTACAGCGCCAGCTTTACAACATGGATACAATTCTATGAAGAAAAAGATGACTGATAGACGTTCACCACAAAAAAGAGGTGTATGTACAGTAGTTAAAACTGTAACACCTAAAAAACCAAACTCAGCTTTAAGAAAAGTAGCAAGGGTTAGACTTTCAAATGGTTATGAAGTAACATCTTATATCCCAGGAATAGGACATAACTTACAAGAACACAGTGTTGTTTTAATAAGAGGAGGAAGAGTAAAAGACCTTCCAGGTGTTAGATATCACATAATCAGAGGAACATTAGATACTGCAGGAGTTAAAGACAGAATGCAAGCAAGATCTAAATACGGAGCAAAAAAACCAAAAAAATAAAAAGTATTTAGAAAATTAAATTGCAAGTGCATATAACTTACTAATATTAAGGTTAGTACTTAAATTTAGAATAGATTATATAGCACTTAACTAAAAAAGTTTTAAGAAGTCAAAATTAGTATTAAACTTTTTAGAGTACCGATGATACTAGGTAAATTAGTATCAAAATATAAAAGGAGGGAAGAATAGTGCCAAGAAAAGGATATATAGCAAAAAGAGAAGTTTTACCAGATCCAATGTACAATAGCAAAGTTGTTACAAAATTAATAAACAACGTAATGCTAGATGGTAAAAAAACAGTTGCTCAAAAAATAGTATATGATGCATTTGACATCATAAAAGAAAAAGAAAACAAAAATCCATTAGAAGTTTTTGAAGATGCACTAAATAATGTAATGCCAGTTCTTGAAGTTAAAGCAAGAAGAATTGGTGGTGCTACATACCAAGTGCCAATCGAAATAAGACCAGAAAGAAGACAAACATTAGGATTAAGATGGTTAGTAATTTATGCTAGAAATAGACATGAAAAAACTATGTCTGAAAAATTAGCTGGTGAAATAATGGATGCAGTTGCCGGAAATGGTGGAGCATTTAAGAAGAAAGAAGATATGCATAGAATGGCTGAAGCTAACAAAGCTTTTGCTCATTATAAATGGTAAAATTAAAAATTTTATTGAAAATATAAAATATCTTCAATAAAAAATAAATTTGTATATATAATAGGTCAACTGTATTATTAGTTAAATTATAGAAGATGTAAAATGCTTTTTATTTTAATAGCTAATTTATTAAATAGAGTTAAATATATACATAAAGATTAAATGAAATAAAGGAGGAGAATATGGCTGGAAGAGAATTTCCTTTAGAAAAAACAAGAAATATAGGAATAATGGCTCATATTGATGCTGGTAAAACAACAACAACAGAGAGAATACTTTTTTATACAGGAAAAACACACAAAATAGGTGAAGTTCATGAAGGTGCAGCTACAATGGACTGGATGGTTCAAGAGCAAGAAAGAGGTATAACAATTACATCTGCAGCTACAACATGTCATTGGTTAGGTCATAGAATAAACATAATCGACACACCAGGACACGTTGATTTTACAGTTGAAGTTGAAAGATCTTTAAAAGTTCTAGATGGATCAGTTCTAGTACTAGCAGCTAAAGGTGGAGTTCAACCACAATCAGAAACAGTTTGGAGACAAGCTGATAAATATCAAGTTCCAAGAATGATCTATGTTAACAAAATGGATATCACAGGTGCAGATTTCTATGCTTGTATAGACCAAGTAAAAGATAGATTAGGAGCAAATCCTGTTCCAATTCAATTACCAATTGGAGCAGAAGACAATTTCCAAGGAATTGTTGACTTAATAAAAATGAGAGCATTTATTCATAAAGACGATTTAGGAAAAGAAATCGAAGAAACAGAAATTCCTGCAGATTTACAAGCAAAAGCAGAAGAATACAGAGCAAAAATGATTGAAGCAGCAGCAGAACAAGATGATGAATTAATGATGAAATATTTAGAAGAAGGAGAACTTTCTGAAGAAGAAATCAAACTAGGTCTAAGAAAAGGAACAATTGCTAACACAGTAGTTCCAATGACATGTGGTTCATCATATAAAAACAAAGGTGTTCAAGAATTATTAAATGCAGTTGTTGACTATTTACCATCTCCAGTTGATATACCAGCTATTAAAGGTGTTGATTTAGACGGAAATGAAACAGATAGAAAACCAAGCGACAGTGAACCATTTGCTGCATTAGCTTTCAAAATTGCAACAGATCCATTTGTTGGAAAATTATGTTTCATAAGAGTTTATTCAGGAACATTAGATTCAGGATCAACAATATTAAATGCAAATAAAGGTAAAAAAGATAGAATCGGAAGATTACTATTAATGCATGCAAATCACAGAGAAGATTTAAACAAAGTTTATGCAGGAGATATAGCAGCAGCAGTAGGATTAAAAGAAGTTTCAACAGGTGATACTTTATGTGATCCAAATGCTCCAGTTATATTAGAATCAATGGAATTCCCAGAGCCTGTTATTGATATAGCTATTGAGCCAAAAGACAAAGCAAATAGCGAAAAAATGGGTATAGCTTTAGCAAAACTTGCTGAAGAAGATCCAACATTCAAAACACATACAGATCAAGAAACAGGACAAACTATTATCGCTGGTATGGGTGAATTACACTTAGATATCATAGTAGATAGATTAAAAAGAGAATTCAAAGTTGAATGTTCAGTAGGTAAACCACAAGTTTCTTACAAAGAAACAATTAGAAATAAAGTTAGAGTTCAAGGTAAATTCGTTCGTCAATCAGGTGGACATGGTCAATATGGTGATGTATGGATTGAAATGGAACCATTAGAGCCAGGTAGCGGTATTCAATTTGAAAGCAAAATCGTTGGTGGAGCTGTTCCAAAAGAATATATCAAACCAGTTGAAGAAGGAATTAGAGAAGCTGCTGAAAATGGTATACTTGCAGGATATCCAGTTATTGATTTCAAAGCTACATTAGTAGATGGATCATATCACGAAGTTGACTCTTCAGAAATGGCATTCAAAATAGCTGCTTCTATGGCATTCAAAGAAGCTTGTAAACAAGCTAAATCTGTTATATTAGAGCCTATTATGAGAGTTGAAGTAACAGTTCCAGAAGAATATATGGGAGATGTTATTGGAGATATCAACGCTAGACGTGGAAAAATGGAAGGAATGGAAGCAAAAGCTGGTAACCAAGAAATAAGAGGATTTATTCCACTTTCAGAAATGTTTGGTTATGCAACAGACTTACGTTCTAAAACACAAGGTAGAGGAACATACTCTATGGAACCTTCTCACTATGAAGAAGTTCCAAAATCTGTACTAGATACAATAGTAGCTAGTAGAGCTAAAAAAGACTAATATAAAATTGCTTTGATAGTAAAACTAATATAATTACTATCAAAACAATTAAATATAATAAAACACTTGCATTTTTTATAGAAATATTATAAAATGGCGGTGAAAAATTGTTATTAATTTTTAAATTAAATAAATAAGAGAGCAATCTCAACAAATTAAAGGAGGAATTTTAAAATGGCTAAGGAAAAATTTGAAAGAACAAAACCACACGTTAACATTGGTACTATTGGTCACGTTGATCATGGTAAAACAACAACAACTGCAGCTATTACAAAATATTTAAGTTTATTAGGAAAAGCTAAATTTGAAGCATATGATCAAATCGATAGTGCTCCAGAAGAAGCAGCAAGAGGAATCACAATTAATACAGCTCACGTTGAGTATGAAACAGATAACAGACACTATGCTCACGTAGACTGCCCAGGACATGCTGACTATGTAAAGAACATGATCACAGGTGCTGCACAAATGGATGGTGCTATATTAGTTGTATCTGCAGCTGATGGACCAATGCCACAAACAAGAGAACATATCTTACTTGCTAGACAAGTTGGTGTTAAATATATAGTTGTATATTTAAACAAATGTGATATGGTTGACGATCCAGAATTATTAGAATTAGTTGAAATGGAAGTTAGAGACTTATTATCAAGCTATGATTTCCCAGGTGACGATATTCCAATTATAAAAGGATCTTCATTAAAAGTATTAGAAAGCACATCTACAGATCCTAACGATGCTGTATATGCTCCAATGAAAGAATTAATGGATGCTGTTGATAGCTATATTCCAACACCAGAAAGACCAGTTGATCAACCATTCTTAATGCCAGTTTAAGACGTATTCACAATTACAGGACGTGGAACAGTTGCTACAGGTAGAGTAGAAAGAGGAATTGTTAAAGTTTCTGACGAAGTTGAAATCATCGGTCTAACAACAGAAAGAAGAAAAACTGTTGTTACAGGTG
>JAGBDU010000004.1 GCA_017937285.1 Clostridia bacterium | reverse complement strand
ATTCGACAGAACCATTTTGTTATCAAAAAAAATTTTTGGAGCTATTTTTAGGTGCTTACCTAACGGCTAGTTCCACGCCGAAAATAAAATGGAAATACATTTGTAAAATTTTATTTCACATACTAAAATTTTATCAAAATTCTATATTATAATATTCTAACTTGTCCTTTAAATTTGAATAGATAAATTATCCAATGTTTGGATAAATATCTAACTCAAAATTGGTAGGGTCTGAATCTTTTTTAATTGCTTTTTCAGTTTTTAAATATTCAACCCTTTTTACAATCGTTTTTAATAAATTATTTTTTTCTTCTGGAGTCTGTAAGTTTGAGTATAAATCTAGTACATTTTCAACTTTGGGAATTAATTGTCTTTTTCCTTCATCTTTTTTATGCTCTAATTCAATTTGTTTTTCAAATTCAGCTATATTTTGTTTTAAACTATTAATTGTTTTAGAAATTTGCCCACATCTTTCAGAAAACATTTCTCTTGTATATGTTCCTTCTTCAAAAAAATCATATACATTTGATAATTTTTTATTTTGAGTTTCTAGTTCTTTTTTCAAATTTGCTATACTTTCTTCGTAATTGCTTGTTTTCTTGTTTTTAACTTCTTTCATATAATCATCATAATCAATACGATAATCTTTTAGCCATTCTTTTAAAGATGCAATTATTTTTTCTTCAACTATACATAGTTTAGAGCTTACATTGTCACAATTTTTATTTGAACATATAAGTGTAGGCTCCCATCCTTTTGCTTTATATGGTCTTCTTTGCATTAGTTTGCCACACTTGCTACAATAAACAATTCCGCACTAATGGATTTTGAACAATTTTGTTATGTGATACTGCTGGAACATGTTTACTTCGTTTTTCTTGAACAATATTCCAAGTATCTATATCAATAATTGGTTCATGTAATCCATCACATAAAATATAATTAGAATTTCTAGGTCTTGTATTAACAATTTTTCCGTTTTTATATTCTTTTACAACTTTTCTAGAATCCCATCTAATTTTACCTATGTAAATTGGATTACTTAATATGTCTTTTATTGCTGAAATAGTCCATTCTTCTGCTTTCCTAGGTCTAAATCCACCTAAATTTAATTGCCTTGCTACTTCATTTATTGAAATACCATTATAAGCATATAAATTAAATATTTTTTCTACAATTGGTGCTTCATTATTCTTCTGCAAAGAAAAACCTTTGTCCTTTATTAGTTTTACTCTTTCATAACCATAAGGTGCAACACTTCCAACAAATTTTCCTTCTCTTACAGATGATACTCTTCCTCTTTGTAATCTTCTATTTATAGTCTTATATTCTCTTCTAGACATAAATAAACCAAACTCAAAATATTCTTCATCAAACTCATTGTTTGGGTCATAAATTTTAATTGGTGTTATTATTTTAGTGTTAGAAAATTTAAAACTTTTTGCTACTCGTCCTTGATCCATTGTATCACCACGAGCAAGTCTTTCTACTTCTACAACTAAAACGCCTTTCCACCTTCCAGACTCAACATCTCTTAAAAGTTCTTGTACTACAGGTCTTGCCTCAATACTTTCTCCACTTACAATTTCTCGATAAATTTTACCAATAGAAAAGCCATATCTTCTTGCTAGTTCCATTAACATTTTTTCATGTCTAGCAAGAGTTTCTCCTTCTCCTCTTTCTTCTGCCTCTAAATCGTTTCTAGACTTTCTTAAATATAAAGAATATTCGCCATTAACAATGTCTATAATAACATTATTGGAATATCCAATATGTATATTATTCAAGAGTCCTCCCTTCTCTATTTATTGCCTTTCTATCAACATGCCTTTATTTTAGCATGTTAATACAATTATTACAATTAAATATCCTTGTTTTTTAAATAATTTATTACTAAACTCACTAACATTTCTTTCGTGTTTTTATTATCTTTACTTATGTAATCATCATGTATTCTAATTTTAGTTTTTTCATTTATATATTCTTTAACTGTACTCATCTAAAACACCTCATATTTTATAAATATGTTTTTGTAATAGTTTTATTCAGAAACATATATTACTATATTAAAATTTTTCAATATTAATTTTAATTTTTTCTTTACTGTTTTCTTTTAAGTTATTAGCATAATTTACAACTAAACTTTTATCATGTGTTTCCATTGCTCCAGTATAAAAAGTTTCTATAATTGAAATATCAAAGTTACTTGTATTTCCTGAATTTATAAAATTATTAAAAGCTATTACTGCATACTTTATAGCTTGTTTTCTTGTTAAAACACTTGGTAGTCTATTCATTTAATTTTTCCTCCATCTTATAATTTTGACTTACTATTCTTGATTGTTCTTCATCTTCATCAAATCTTTCTTTATCTGTTTTACAAATATCTGCTCCCCTTACTACTAAATACATAAGTACAGCACTAAATGAGCAAATAATAAATATTATCCAAAATGTTATTATCGCCATTTTTGATATACCTCCACCTTTATATTTAAGATTTATAATTTATTACTTTATTTATTTTTATTCATTAAACTATGATTAGCTAAATCACTCACTGGAATTTCACCTCTCCGCTTACTGCCGAGTTGCACCCTATACTTTAAATTAAGGCTATGCAAGTGTATCATTATAACTATTATAATTTTCGCCTTATAAGTGGCTAACTTATATTTAAGTATGAGGTTCTGCACCCTCATTTGAACTAGCTCCTATAATAGAATGTTTTTAATGAATTGATATTTAATTTTCAATGTGCTTAGCATTTTTCTTGCTAAACATATAGGCGAGAAATTTTTAAATTGTCCCGACTTTTTTTAAAATTTTTTATATTTTTTTGAAATTTTCTATTTCATCAAAAAGTTTATCTTCTATAAAAGCTCTACACTCATCTGAATATTTGCCATTTATTTTCGATTCTTTTTTTATTAAATTTTGAAATATTAAAATAATTTCAAATTTAGCTTTTTTATTACCGTTAACAGCCTCTTTTATAATTTCAGCTAATTCTTTGTTACTTATCAAAATTTTCATTGTTATTCCCCAACCTTTCTATAATTATTTTCTTTGCCAAAGATTTTCTATTTCTAATTGTTTTTTCGCTTAAATTTAATATTTCAGCAATTTCTACATTGCTTTTGCCCATAAAAGAACATCTTAAAATTATTTGGTCTTTCTCTTTTAAAGTTGATATTATTTTTCTGAATTTATAAATTGTATTAGAATCTAAGTTTTGCTCTTTAAATAAATTCTTTTCAATAAAAAAAGTGCCACTTCCATAATTGGATAATGACACTTTTCTATCAACAAGTTCAGTAAATAAAACTTCTTTATATTTTTCATTTTTTACAATTCTTGCATAATCAATTGCAGCATTATGCACTACTTTTTTTATATATACTTTAAAAGCCTTTACAATTTCTTCATCACTATAAATACTCATACTAAATCACCTCCAGCCCGAACGAATTTAGTCCATACAAACTGCAGGTGGAAATAGTATTATTAAATTAAATAGGCATCACTAAAGAAACCTATAAACAAAAATAGTTTATACAAAATACAAAGGATATTAACTAATATAATTTTTTCTCTTGTTTGTTTTTAAGTTCATTTGAAAAAACTATTTCCTTGAATTTGTATAAACTACTTGTTCTGACCAAATGCTACCACATTTTTAAGTAGATTTCATCAAAATTAGAAAAAGTTAGAAAAAATTGGAAAATAGTTGCAATAATAAATATTATGTATATTTGTACCTTAAAACATTGAATTTTATTGACTTGCGTGATATAATATCGCTAGAAAATTAAAATTTAACACAATTCTTTTAGATAAACGGAGGGTTTGCGTAATGAACAAAAAAGTTATAGCAGATGATGATGTTTACTCACAAAGTCTTGAACCAAGCGATATAAAGAAAAATTTGGATATAAAAAAACTAAGGATATTGTTAAATAATCTAGGTTTTAGGCCTGTAAATTTAGGAACTAAATATATAATAGAATCTGTATCGTATTGCTTTGAAAATAATATATTTGGAAATAATAGAATTGAAGAATCATATAAACATACTGCCCAAAAATATCATGTTCGTCCAGATACAGTTTTATGGGATATACAAAAAGCAGTAGATATTATGAATGTTTATGCTGATAGAAATTTATTACATGAGATTTTTTATTGGTGCGATAAAAAAGAACGTATATCTACCAAAACTTTTATGGATTCGTTTCTTAATTATTTAGAAGAAAACGAAGATGAATATAAAAAATAAAACTAGGACTTTTCCTAGTTTTTTGTTGTTTTTATAGAATATATTTACAAATTATAATCATCACTTATTTTTTGAAAAGTATCAAGGATTAACTCACATTCTTCTTTTGTAACATCAGTCTTATTTAATTCATTTGGTTCATTATAATATTTTAATATTTCTATTCTTAAAGCATCATAATCAGAAACAGAGTATTGTTTATTCTCTATTTCTAATCCTAATTTTTTAATTATTTCAAGCTGTTCTTTAGAAAAAAAATGATATATATCTAAAAACTCATTTGTAGAGTATTCTTTTAAAAAATTATCTAATCTTTCACTCATACAAAACACCTCAACAAATTCAAAGTAATATGTTAAATCCAAAGTGTTGCTTTGGTAAATATATAATAACACTTTGAAAAATATTTTACAACAATTTCCGACAAAATTCGACATAATCAAAAAATTGAAAATTTAATAGTTATTATACCCGCTATGTTAAATTTTATCAAGTGTTTTATATACATAAAACAAATTAATTAGCATATTATAGCTATTATTTTTAATCATATCAAATTCTATTTATAAAATAATAATTTATACATTTTCATAATCTAAATTGCTCTTGATTCTTTTTAATTCATTATAAATTATTTCATAATTACCAAAAGGCTTTTTAATATAACCTGCAACTTCTACTCCACTATTTATAATCAATTCTTGTTCACCTGCAGATATAACTAAAAATTTAATATTACTTTTCTTTTCATAATATTTTTTTATTATATCTAACCCTGTATATTTATGATTTCTCATTAGGTCTGATATAACGATTTGTGGTTTTAGCTCTTCTATTAATTTTATTTCATCTTCATCTGTGTTTGCAATTCCTAATATTTCAATATCGTCATATTGTTTTAAAAAATCATACATCATTTGGCAAATATGAACATTATCATCTGCAATTATTATTTTAGTTTTAATACTCATATTACATCTTCCTTATTATTTATTTTTGCTAACTAGTACGCAACACTAACGAGATAAAATTATTATATTATTATTTCGAATTATTTTTACGAAAAGGAGAAATAATAATATAATGAAAACAAAGAACTTTAATGGCTATCAAAATATTGTAGGAAAAAATATTCAAAAATATAGAGAGCTTAAAGGCCTATCTCAACGAGAACTTGCAAATAAAGTTGCTCTTTTAGGTGTAACTCTTTATAATTCTGATATTTCAAGAATTGAAAATAATACCTTATTTATTCGTGATTATGAACAATACGCTATTTGTAAGGTTTTAGGTATTACTATTTCTCAATTATATGAAGATAGCGATAATTTTTTTAATTAGATACAAATTTCTATTGTTGTGTAATAGTAATTTGTTTTTTATTAGACATTTCGTACTAAATGCAATTTTTAAAATATTTTAGGAATATGATAGAATCATATTCCTTTTTTATTTTAGCATATTTTTTTGGATTATTCAAATTTTTAATTTTGACAATTCTATTATATATTTATCTTTAAATTATAATATATTACAATATCACCCTTTACACCCTTATTTTTTATTATATTCTTTCATTATTGCTTAATTATTTCTATAACTTCTGGCAATTCTTCCAACCCACTCTTTTTCCCCATGTGTCCTATATTTTCTATTAAAATAGGTTTAGAATCAATATCTCTACAAAAATCTTTTAACAGTTCAAATGGTACAATATGATCATCATTGCTATAGATTGAATATCTATCTATAACTAGCTGTTTAGTATCTTGTTTTTCTTTTTCGCTTAATATCGTAAGTTTAACTTTTTCATTTAGCACATCTTTCCCCTCATTATAATAATCTTTGGAAAATCCAGCTAAACTTATATATTTTCCAACTTGTAATCCATACTTTGAAATGTATTTTATAAACATCGGATTTCCTATTGAATGTGCTACAACAATACAATCTTCATTAAAGTATTCTCTATACTTTTCAAAAATTTCAAAATATCTTTCTACAGTTATATTTTCTCTTACCGGAAAATTAGGCATTATTACATTATAATCTAACTTTTGTAAATTTTCCTTAAAATACTCGAATATTTTTGGTATTCCATTAAAACCATGAATTAATAATACATTTTTCATAAATTAACCTCCATTTTTGACTTTTTTATGTAAATTTGGTACAATTTAATTATACTAAAAGAAAGGTGGTTATAACCATGTTGGCATTTTTAAAAAAACTCTTCCGCAGATTCATGGGAAAACCAGTGAAGTTTGACAGTGCAAACTTCTTCTGCAACTTCACAGAAAGGCATCTCCAGACTTTCCAAAGCATCAGCAATTTCAAAGAGATAATGTATCTCGATGACGGACTAATTCTTAAAGAAGGTCCTGCTATCAATGCTGAAAGTCCTAACGATGTTGGTCTGTATGTTGTCAAGTAATTCTCGAGGGCGTCATTCTTGAAATGGCGTCCTCAATCTTTATATTGATATTTAACCACTTCACAATTTCCTAAAATTAAATTTAATAAGTTGTCATCTTCTGGTATTCCATTAAAATAACAATTTACTGGAATACTAATTCCTCCATGTGCAACGATTAAAATTCTTTTATCCTTATATTTTTCTTTGATTTTATCTAAAAAATTATAAACTCTATCAAAAAAATCTTTTATGTTTTCAGCTTTTTCATATTTGCTATTTTGCTTATAACTCCAATATCCTTCAAAATCAAATTCTTTTTTATTTATACCTTCAAATTCTCCAAAATCCCTTTCTATAACATCTTCATCATAAATGATTGAGATATTTCTATCTTTGTTAATAATTTCTGCTGTTTGTTTAGCTCTCTTCAATGGAGAGCATATAATTAAATCTATCTGTTCACTTTTTAATACCTTTCCAGTTTCTTCTGCTTGTTCTATCCCTCTTTCATTTAGTTCTATATCTGCTCTACCTTGAACTTTTCCTAGGACATTCCATTCTGTTTGACCATGTCTTGTTAATAAAATTTCCATTTTTCATTCTTCCTTACTTAATTATTATTTTAAATTTCTTTAATTCTTAAAATAACTATTCATTTTTAACCATATTAACGTTCTAATTCTTTTCCCTTTATCTTATCATACATATCATTATCAACAACAAATATTTCAAGATTTTTAGGTTCAACTACTTTATCCTTATCAACAAATAATCTTTTCAAACTTCTCATAAATGCATTATGAGTTACTACAAGAATCTTATCTTCTTTTTTATATTTTTCAAACATATCTGCTAAGAATGATTTTATTCTTCTATCTACATCATCTAAAGATTCTCCATTTGGTGGATTTAATAAACCTTTTTTATACAAATCATATTCTTCTTCTGGCAATTCTGTTTTCAATTTTCCTTGCCAATCTCCAGTTGAAACTTCTATTATTCTTTCATCAATAATAAAATCAACATCACCTTTTATTGCATTTAATGTTTGATGTGTTCTCTTTAATGGTGAACAATAATAGTAATCAAATTGTTCAGTTAATTCTTGTGCTAATTTTTTAGCATCTTCAATTCCTTTTTGCGTTAAATTTGTTTCTATTGTTCCTGTTAAAACTCCTTCTACATTTGCTTGTGTTTGTCCGTGTCTAATAAAAAATAATTGTGGCATAACTTTTTCCTCCTAAATAAATTTTATGGTTTTATATATTTCTTAATAACATCTATATAGTTAAAAAATCATACAAATAATATCTTCATAATACTATCATATCTATCTTTTAACATTTCTTTCGATGTAGGGCTTAATTTTTCAAAATCTCGTTCTAATTTCTTTTTTACATATTCTGCCCCTTCTTTAATATTCATATTTTTATCATGATATACTAATGAAAATAGGTCTGGAATACAATCAAAATGAGCCATAACATCTGCATCCGCTACACATTGCTCTTCAATTGAATCTCTATTAAGTTTTGTGCTACTTCTATGATTAAGAACACATTTTTTTACTAATTCTATTTTTTCTCTAGGATATTTTAGTTTCGTTAGCAATTCTTCTGCTATTTTTTCTCCATAAATATGATGTTCTTCTATATCTCCATATTCTGATGGAACTGCAATATCATGTAATAATGCACCTAGCTCTACTATTTCCATATCAGCATTATATTTTTGGGCTAATTCTTTAGCATTTTTCACAACATATTTTATATGATTTTCCCAATAATTATAGTTTGTCTTTTTTTCATAGTTTTCGCATCTTTTTATTAGTTCTTCTTTTATTATTTCGGTTACACTTTTCATCGTTTTCCTCCTATAAAAATACATTAACGTTCAAAATCAGCTTCCTCTTTATTTTTATTTATATCATTTTCTATAATTTCTAATAATATTTTCTTATAATCATCGCTTGATGGAACATGTTCAGCTGAATTTATTAGCTTTTTAAATTCGTCTAACGTAAACCATTTAACCTCAGATACTTCTTCTGTTTGTAATGTTACATCTTTAATATCAAAGTCTAAATGTGCTATAAAAACTTGTGCTATTTCCCAAGAGCTATCATCTATGTATTCTCTACATAATATATAATTCTCTTTTTTTGATTTTATTCCCAATTCTTCTTCCGTTTCTCTTATGGCACCTTCTATTATTTCTTCTCCGCTATTAACATGTCCTCCACTCGACATTCCCCATAAATTCGGAAATCTTTTTTTAGTACTAGAACGTCTTTGAACTAATATTTCATTTTTACTATTTATTATATAAATCCAAACTGGTTTATGGTAAAAACCAGGATTTTCACTATGGCATACTGATTTCGGTTGTGCTCCAATATGCTCTCCTGCTCTTGTATATACATCAAAAATTTCTTCCATTTTTACTAATCCCCCTTATTTTATAGTGTATATGATACAATTTATATTATTTTATTAACCCCTTCTTATATAGATCTTTAAATATTAACTGATCAACAGGAGATATCTTAACATTTAAGTTACTATAATCTAACCAAAGTATTTCTTGTATTTCTGAATCTGGTTTTAACTCTCCTTCAAATTCAGCCATATAGCATGTCATTCTTACTAATATGCCCTCTGCTTTTCCGTGAGCTTGTGCCTCAAATGTTCCATAATATTTTATTGTTTCTTTTCTTATATCTATTGTCAATTCCTCTTTACATTCTCTAATTAAAGTTTGCTCATCTGTTTCATTTCCTTCTCTTTTTCCTCCTGGAATATAATATGTATCTTTTCCTTTTGATAAAGTACTTAATATTTTACCATCCTTTAAATATATAAATGCTATCTTATCTATTTCTTTCATCTTTATAAATTCTCCTTTAATAAAGTTTGTATTACTTCCCTATAATTATTAAAATTATATGTTGCTTTTTTATTTATTTCTTCACGTTCAATATCAGAATATTTATCATACATAGCTACGACCTCTATTCCAGCATTACTTGCAGCCTCAATTCCTATTAGTGAATCTTCAAATATTAAGCATTGTTCTTTTCTAGCTTTTAGTTCATTTAATATTCTTAAATAAATTTCAGGATTAGGTTTTATCTCTTTTGCATCTTCTCTTGTATATACAATAGAAAAATAATCCTTTATATTAGCTTTACTAATTATATTAGTGTTTTCGTTACAGTATATATCCATATTTTTTCTTCTTGTTGTACTTGCGATTACAAGTGTATAATTTTTGTCTTTTAAAAGTTTTAATAATTCTGGAACATCTTCCTTGTAATCTATTTCATTTTTCAAATAATTTTGAGCAATATCATATCTCTTTTTCAAAGTTTCTTCTCCTGTTAAACCACTATCATATTTTGAACTTAAAAAATCGCAATACTCAATATATGGATTTTCTGATTTGCTAAATTCTCTTAGTTTATTATCTCTTTGCTTTTGAATCTCAATTTCATTTAATTCCTCTAAGCCACCTAATTCTCTTATTAATTCCATATCTATTTTATTCCATGCTCCAATAGAATCAATCAAAGTTCCATCCATATCAAAAATTATTATTTGCTTACCTTTAAACATCGAACTCGCCCCCTTTTATCTTCTGATGATCTTTATAGTTATTTTTTATTAAAATTTTAACTATCTTAGGTCTAATATCAATATTATCAATATCTTAATTTCAACTATTTTTAATTTATCTTATACAAGAACTTCTTACATTAAATTTATAATCGTTTATTTCAAATTTTATATCCATTAATTATTACCTTCCAATTTTAAACTACATTTATTTTATTGATAACACATTCATACTCCCCCTGCAATCTTCCAATATCTCCATTTTTAGAACTATGATTCATTATAAACTCTGTTACCTGTCTAAAAATATACCTTTTCTCATTATCTGTATATTCTACTTTATTTTCTATATTAACTCCTGCTATATTTAACAATTCCATTTCTTTATCATTAAATAAATCCATTTCCTACATCTTCTTTCTACTCTTTCACCGCAACCAAAACCTCATTGCTCTGAACTGTCATTTTTGCATTATTATATTCAAATTTCTGCCCTTCTGAATATACATGATAGTTATCGTTTTTAAGCTTAGTTCTCAACAACTGCAAAAACATGCCTATATCTTGTTTTTCTATTCCATAACTTTGTGGATATTTTATATTAACTTCATAAAAAGTATATCTTATATAATTTGAATCATTAATCATTTTATCTATTAATGTTGTTTCTATAATATTAATAATTTGCCTTTGTGTCAATCTATATCACTCTTTTCCTAATTTTAACAGTATTATATCATAAAAAAATTCTTTTGTAACAATCTAACGTAATAAATTTAACATATACAACAAAACGAGCCAAAGAATTCGCTTGTATCAAACTCTTTGGCTCTTATATTTTTCTTAATATTTTCTAAAATCCTGTTCGCGGTAACTTTTTAACTTCTAATTTTTTCGTATATGAAGTTGTAGTCCATTCTGCTTTATCTTCTAATTTGTGCTCTTTGTAATTTCCTGTTAAACTTGTATGATTTACCCATTTATCTTCTGCTTTTACAGTTGGTAAAACTTTTGCAAATATAAATGGCTTTTCTATTGCTTCAAATCCTGACATAACTGTTCCAAATTCTATTTTGTAATCTGTAATAAATTCATCTTCATCTAGCTCTACTTTTGTAAAATCAATATAATTATTTTTTTGAGTATTATATTTTCCATATTCGATATAATCTTCTGATTTATTAGTTTTATATTTTACACTATATTCTAAATCTTCGTTATAAGTTCCTGTAAATAATTTTGTTATTCTTACATATTCATAAGGCAAATTATCTGTCCATGTGAAATTCTCTAAAGCTACATTTGATGTGTTTTTTAATGAATTGAAACTATATTTAATTTCATCATTTGGTTGTGCTTGAACTAAACCTGTTTTATCAATATCTAATCCAATATCAACACTTGTATTTTCTATTGTTACTGGAATTGTTTTGTTGTGCTCTCTAATTTGAATTTCGTATTTTTCAGTGTTTAATAAATAATAATCTGAACCAGTATCTTTTTCTTTTACATAGTAATTCCCATATTCTAATAATTTACTTGTTGCTTTACCATCTTTTGCTGTAGTAATTGTATCTACTAATTCATCATTTTCTGTGTATATTTCAAATACTGCATTTTCTAGCAATGTGCCTTTTACTTCTTTAGTTATTTTATTATCATCTGCGCTTACTTTTGTAATTTCTATTTTCCCTTTGATTTTTTCATTTTCAAAAGTGATGTTTGTAATTTGGTCTTGTGTTAATGTAACTGTTTCTTTTTTATCACTCAATACATAATTTTGTAATGTTTTTGTTTCTTGAATTGTATACTTTTGGTCTATTGGTAATCTTTTTGTTGTTGTCTCTCCATTTTCGTCTGTTTTAAGTGTTTCAACTACATTTCCTTTTTCATCATATACTTTAAATTCTACATTTGGTAATTTAACTTCTTTGTTATCTAAATCTACTTTTATTATTCTAATTTGACCTTTCTTTTTCTCGTTTGTGAATGTTATATTTGTAATTTCATCTTGTTTTAAAGTAACTGTTTGTGGTGTTTCATTTAGCACATACCATTTGCCTGTTTTAGTTTCTTGAACTTTATAATTTTGGTCTATTGGTAATCTTTTGCTTATTGCTTCTCCATTTTTATCTGTTTTCAAAATATCTACAACATTTCCTTTTTCATCATATACTTTAAATTCTACATCTGGAATTTTTACTTCATTATTATCCAAATCTACTTTTATTACTTTAATTTGGCCTTTCTTTTTCTCATTTGTGAATGTTATAGTAGTAATTTCATTTTCTTTTAAAGTAACTGTTTGTGGTGTTTCATTTAGTTTATACCATTTATTTGTTTTAGTTTCTTTTATTGTTAATTTTTCATAATCTCTTATAGGATATTTACTTGTTAAGACCTCTCCATTTTCATCTGTTTTTATTGTTTCTAAAACTTTTCCATTTTGGTCTAAAACTTGAAATTCTACATCTTTTAGTTTAACTTCTTTATTATCTAAATCTACTTTTATTACTTTAATTTGACCTTTTTTTAATTCATTTTCTATTGTTGTTTTAGTTGTATTATTCCATTCGATTTTTATATTTCTATCATCCGCTAAATTGTACCATTTACCAGTATTTTTCTCTATTAACTTATAATTTCCTGTACGTAGATTTTTAATATTTATTACTCCATTTACATCTGTTTTATATGTTCCAATTACTTTATTAAATTCTTCACTAAACAAGTCAAATTCAACATTTCCTAAAGCTATTTTATGATTATCTTTATCAACTTTATAAATTGTTAAATTTCCCTCTTTATGTTTGTTTGTGATTGTTTTTTCTGTTATTTTATTGTAGTATGCTGGAATGTTTATTGTTTTTTGGTCTAATACATAGTTATCATTACTTTTTATTTCTTTTACTAGATAGTTTTCTTGATATAAATTATTAAATGCAACAGTTCCGTCATTTCCTGTTGTTGCAGTTCCAATTACTGTTCCATCTTGTTTACTAATTTGGAAAGTTGTATTTGAAATTGGTTTGTTTGTTTCTTCATCTACTTTTTTAATTTTTATACCTGCAGTATTTCCTTTTAAACTTAAATTTGTAGTGCTACTTGTTAATGCAAGTGGGTCTCCTGTTATTGTATAATCTTGTAATGTTTCATCATGGCTTGTTGCATAAAATACTGCATATGATTTTGATGTTACTGTTAATCTTATTTTTCCATCAACATCTCCTGTTTCTACACTGTTTTTTGGTAATCTAACTTGAAATTTTTCCCCCGCGTTAAATGTATTTTTTTGTGTTCCAGTTTGGTCTGTTATTATTGTTCCATTTGGAAATCCTGTAATTGCTATATCATAACTTGTAATTTCTATATTAGAGCTTACTGTATAGTTTTGAATATAACAATTTCCTTCTAAATACATATTTCCATTCTTTTCAGCATTTGCTACTGGTGTTCTATATGTATCTGTGCCGTTATTTCCAATATCAACTAATTTGTGTATGCAATCAACTATTTCTTGGCCTATTTCATCTGTTGCATAAAAGTCATCTACATTTGTTTGACCTAATACGCAATATACTGCCATTTTTGTTGCTTGATATGCATATCTATAATCTCTAACTCCCATTTCTTCTACTGATTTATATGGATAGCCATTTGTAACTACTCTCCATACTTTATTGTATGTTTCTTTATCTTTTAAAAGCTCTGTAATTGTTACACTATATTCTCTTACATCATCAACACCTAGTCTGTCTTTGTGCATACAAAATGCTGGGTAAAAGATTCCGTTATCATAATATCCAACTGTTTGTGTTATTATATAACCTTTACTTGCAACTCCATAACTTTTTAAGTGATATGGAATATTACCTAAATTTACAATATCAAGTTTTGTTCCTACATCATTGTTATTTACTGCTAAACTTTTTACCATTGGGAATATTGGTAATATGTTTGATAGCATTGTTAATACTAATAAAATTGTTGCTATTGCTCTTTTTTTGATTTTTTTAATCATAAATATAAACCTCCTTATTTTGACGTAAAAAAAGAAACCAGCCGGGGAATTAACTGATTTCTTTTCTTATTTAAAATTTATCACACTAAAATAATACTACCTTCAAAAACCTATGTCAATGAACGAATTTTGAAGAAATTTTGAAATTTTATTTAACTTTTATATATGACCTTGTTTGAAATAAGGTTTCTGTTCCATCGCTTGAAATGTGGTATTCTTTTACTGCATAATAACAAATTGTAAATCCATCTGAATCATATACTAAATTTTCTACATTTGTTTTATTTGCTGTAAAACTTCTTAGCCCACTTTTTGGTAATGTGCTGTCTTGAACTATTTTTACATTTGTATAGCCAAATTCATTTATTGCATTATCTATTAAAGATTTTAATTTGCTCATTTCTGCGTCATCTTTAATAAATCCTTTGTATGAACCATTTAAACTATTTTCATAATAATCATATTTTGATAAATCTATTTTCTTTGTTTCTTCTTTTGGCTCTTTTACTGGTTTTGTAGGCTCTTGCTCTACAACTCGCTCTGGAGCTTTTTCTTCATTTTTAGTTGGAACAGTAGTGGTTGTTGGTTGCTCCTTTTTTTCTACTGTTCCAGTTGTTTCTTTTGTAACTTTACTTGTAGTTTTTTCTTGTGTATTTTCAATCTTTTTATCTTGTGTAACTTGCTTAATTTCTTGTTTTACTTCTTCTTTTGTTTCTTGTTTTATTTCTTTTGTAATTTCTTGTGTTTTTTCTTCTTTAGTTTCTTCTTTTATTTTTTCTTGTGTTTGTTCAACGCTTTTTTCTTCTGTATTTTCAATTTCTTTATCTTCTGTTTCAATACTTGTTGCAACAGTATTATTTATATCATTTTGACCTATTATGCTTTCTTGTTTTGTAAACGTAGTTTGTTCACTTATTTTAGTTTCATTGTTTTTAGAATTACCATTTTTTATAACTAATACAATACATATAAGTGCTACTACTCCTAGTATAATACTAGATATTAATAAGATTTTCTTTTTCATAGAATCATCCCTTTCTATCCACATTATACCGTGTAATTTAAAATACGTCCACCTTTTTAAATTTTCTTTTCAGCCTAGCATACAGCTTTGCTGTCTTTTATATAACTTCCTCTTCATCTTCTTCAATTTCTGGTACTTCTTCTTTTTTAGATTTTGATTTCACAGATTTAGAAGTTTTTTTTTGAGATTCTTCTTGCATATCTTCGCGCTCTTTTAGTTTTTCATAATATGTATCTAACACAGTTTTTGAAATTTGCTCTCTTAATTCCTTATTTGTAGGATAACAACAATCTTTATATCTTTTTTCTTGTGTTTCTTTATCATAATATGAACGTTGTGGTAATTGCACATAAATATTATCTTCTTTACTTCTTTTAACAGTTACTCCTTCAATATTAAACATATCTTCAATACTTATAGTTGCGATAGCTTTTGTAATATTGTTTGGATCATTTGTTAAATTTAAATTCTTAACACTAATATTCATATTGTTTTGTCCTCCTTCCTCGTATAATTTAAATCTATATAATAAAATTACATAGCTATTTAAAATTTGTTTATTCTATATTTCTATTTTTCAGTTCCTACAACACATAATCGTAAATTGCTTTGATTTTCAACACATGTTATAAGTGTAATTTTATTTTCTTCTGTTTGCTCTAATACACTAAAATCTGTTTCTTCAATTTTTTTTACTTCTTGTACTTCATAATGCTTAGTTTCATATTTTGTTATATAAGTTATAATGTCGCCTTTAACTAAATTTTTAATTTCTCCAAAATATGCTGCTTTACTTCCTCTATTATGAGAGCATAAACATACATTTCCATCTAAATAACTTGTATTTTCAAAATGGCCTACATATTTTCCTATTGTTTTGTTATCTGTTCCATCTGCAATTGGTGCTTTATTAAGTCCTATTTTTTCTATTGAAATATAGCCAATAACATTTTTATCTTTTTCTTCAATCGATAATACTTCTACTACTTGCTGTTCTATTGTTTTTATTTCTTCTAGTTGATTATCATTTGTATTATTGTTTTTTGGTTTTAATAGAAATGCTAAACTTAATAAACTTACTACCATAATAACTATCAAAACATAAATTAAAATTTTCTTTTTCATACACTCCTCCAAAATAAAAATAAGCAACAGCTCGTATTTCTACTTGCCATCGCTTATTCATAATAGCTCATACTGGAATATTAACATCTATTTTTTAATACGTCAATGAATGTTTTTTGAAAGGATTTTGAAAATATTTATGATTTTTTTATACCAAAAAGAACAAATCACTATTGCTATTTCCTTTCGGTGTCAGTGGCTAAGATAATGTCTACCTCCACTATGAACTTTCACCGATTATCTAAACGAGATGTCTATTGAGGCGAAAAAGAAGTCCTTGGTACACCAAGAACTTCTCGAAAGTCAAGTTTCGTATGTATATACAAACTCGCTCTCTGTTTGGACTTTCCTAAATATTGCATTGGGATCGCATTTCAAGTCAGAAAAGAAATTGAATTTCATCAATTCTTTTGCCCTGAAACTTCCCTTCTGAAGCACACGGTCATATATTTCCAAAAATTCTCTTTCTAGAATTGCCATACGCGCTCCATCATTGATACGAATCTCTGTAATGTTTCCACCCCAGTCTTCCTGCGTATCATATATAAAAGTAAGTCTCAAACCTTTTCACCTCTTTTCAAAAAGATTTATACAATTTTATCATATATTCAAGATAATTTCAATACTTACATTATGTTATCTATATAAAATTCAAGTATTTTTTTATCTCTAATTGCAACATATTTAGTCATATATAAAGAATCATATTCAGAACCTACTAATTTATCATAGCTTTTAGTGATTAACTCTAATGCATCTTTTGGATTTTCCCAAAGTAATATTGAACCTTCTGCCTTTTCTTTTTCAGTTAAATTTAATCCTGCATTTTCCTCTTTAACATTTGCAATAAATATATGTGAAATTTGTTTAAAATTTGTTTTTTTCTTAAATTCCAAAGTTATTCCTATTTTTTTTATGTTATCTACTATACAACCTGTTTCCTCCAAAACTTCTCTCTTGAATGTTTCTTCAACAGACTCATTTCCCTCACAACCTCCACCTGGTAATTTGTACTCATTTTTCTTCGTTTTGTTAAATATTGCAATTTTACCATTAGAATTAATTACTATACCTCTAGAACTCACTCTTATTTCAGGATTTTTTAATTCTTCATATATTTCTCCAATATCATTATCATTTATACTACATATTATATTTTCATTTTCAAAAAGTTCCATACTATACCTTCTTTCTTTTTTTCAAATTATAACATAATATATCTTATATATCAATGAAAAAGGAGACCCTCTTTCTTTTCCTAGATTTATTAGTTGGGACAGGGTTAACAATTTTTTATTAACCACATCACATCTTAATTTCATAATAATTATTCCATATAACTATATCTTTTTTATTATTTCCTCGAACTATGCTTATTGTTCTTCCTTTAAACTTTTTAAATGTAAGTGGATTTATTTTTATTGCATAAATATTTTCATCACTTCTGTAGCAATTTGAAATATCTATTGAAACTTTTTTATCACTTAATTTTTCGGTTTTAATTAATTTGAATCCATTATTATTTTTAGCATAAATATATGTATTTTTGCCTTTTAATAAATAAATTAGTATTGCTGTTAAACCTATTCCTGAAACAATAATAAATTTATTAACTTGCTTATCTTCTTTTTCTTCTACTATAGGTTCTTCTTTTGGCTCTTCAACTTCTTTTTCATAATTTATTTTATAATCATATATTGTATCAATTTTTTCAGCTTTTCCTGAATATGTAACTGTAACTTTGTATGTATCTGGATTTGCTAAAGTTTTAACTGTTTGATATATTTTTTTGCCTTTATATGTGATTGGCACATTTTCGTTATCTATTTCTTGCATAGTTTCAGGTTCCCACTCAACATTTATTAGATAATATTTTGTATTATTTATATCAATTTCTTTTTCTATATTATTTAAATCATTGTCTGAATAATTTTCAAAACTTAATATTTGCTCATCTATTTTTTCATAATATCCATTTTTAATAGTTTTAACATCAATATTAGAAATACTTAATGTTCCTTTATATTCTCCATCATTAAAATCTTTTGTTTCTACAAATTGATTTTTAATATATTGGTCGTTTGATTTATTTAATATTTTTGTTTCTGTAATTTCTTTATCAATATAATTTTTATCTGAAACTGTTTTATCTATGTTTTTTATTTTTAATGTATCAGTTTCTGTTTTATAAATATCTTCTAAAAACTTACTTTCTTCACTTTTAGAAATTACATATTCTGTTTTATTTTTTTCTTCATTTGCATAACTTGTATGTGTTATTCCATTTGCAAATGTAAATATTATAGCAGGTATTATTATCATATCAACTATTACTTTACCTATCATAATTAATACTCCTCCTCTTCCTCGTCTTCGTTTTCTAATAAATACTCTGGTATTTCCATTCCAATTTGTTTCATAGCTTGGATCAATGTACAATCTTTTGGTAGATATAAATCTCTTTCTATTGTCATTCCAAATGGTAATTTTATATTTTGTAACTCTGATAACATTACATATCCAAATTCTGCCATATCACTATCGCCTAAATTGCAAAAGCCATACATTTCAAAATCTCCATTTTCTTTTTTATCTGCTTCTGTTATAAACCATGTTGCAGCTCCCATTGGATTAAAGTATTTAACAATAACTTTTGCCTGTCCTCTAAGTCCATCTTGACTCCCTATAGGATATTTTTTAAATTCTTCTTCTAATTCTTTTGTCATTAATTTCATTATTAGTATTCCTCCTCGTCTTCTTCCTCTGATTCGTCATACTCTAGTTCGTCTTGCCTGATTATAATAAATTTTATAACATTATCATCTATCCTATAATTTCTTTCTAATTCAGATATATTGTTAGGCTCTGAATAAAAATTAAATACAGCATAATAACCAGTATTATTTTTTCTAATTTCGTATGCTAATTTTCTTTCTCCAAGGTCTTCTACAGTTACTTTTTTGTTTGAAAATTCATTCATCATATTTTTGTATTTTTCTATTGTATCTTTAATTTCTTTTTCCTCTAATTTGGGATTAATAATAATTACACTTTCATATTTTTTCATTTTTTTAAATCTCCTTTTCTTCTTAAATTTCTTCTTCGTCTTCTTCATCTTCTAATATTTGTTCTTCTTGTTTTTCTTCTATTTTTAAACTTTTTAATGCCTCTGAATTTATTTGTAATTCGTTTTTAGAATATTTTAAACATTTAAGCTCTGTGGCTAGACATTTACAGTAGCCTATTGGCTCTCCTTCAATAACTTTATTGGTATATCTATCTGATATAAAAATTTCTCCAGTATCTTTAATATGTAGTATGTCGCTTAAATGAGATTCTGCCTTTATTTTAGTTCCATTGTGCAATTCAAAAGTTACTGATTTTTTATTTTCTAAAAATTGATTTATTTTCGCTATTTCGTTGTAAATTGGTGGTGTTAACCCTCTTGTATATTGCTCATATGCTAAAATTAATTTTAATTGTTTATCACTATATACTCTTTTTAAAATTTCTTCATCTGAAATATTAAATTCTTGTTTTTCTAAGTTATATTCAAATGAAGTACTGCTGTATCTATCTGAATACAATCCTACTATTCCATTATCAATTTGTTTTAATGCTAAATAGTATTTTTTTACTGCCTCTTCATCATTTCTAATATCTTTACCATACATATTAGATTCGCTTAAAAATTCAAATGATTTAGTAGTATAATTTGGATATTCTCTTACAGTAAATTCAGTTATATAATCAATATTGTTTATGTTTTTATCAATATATTTTTGTAATTCAATTTCTACAATATTTCTTATTTTTTCTCTTATAACTCCTGTAATATCAATTGGTTTTAAGCCGTTTTCTTCTGCAGTTTTAAATACTTCACTTTTGTATTCTCTATTAAATTCATAACGGTCTAAGCCATATATTTTGTTTGGCTCTGATTTTAATAACATTAGCTTAGGTCTAATTTCTGTTGTATATGAATTTAAATTGATGTCATTATCACAAATTAAAATCGCTTTTCCATATTCTAGTTTTGTTTTAAAATCTTCTAACATTCTTTGTTTCTCCCTTCTTTTGAGCACGAAAAAAAGCCAGCTACTTAAAGCCGACTTTTGCTCACAATTTTTTATAATACGATTTTATATTGCTTTTTTGTATGTGTCAATGAAGGGATTTTGAAGAGATTTTGAAATTTATAATTGATTTAATTAATTATAGTCGTCATAAAAAACAAGAACCGTTGTTTATATTACAACAGCTCTTGTTTTTAGATTTTGCGAGAACTACTGCCCCCAAACGAATTTCAATATAATCCGATTCTTTATGCGTCTTAATTCCAATTCTTCAAAAGTATTAACTTCAAAAACTTCTCTTTTTGGTAATTTCTTCGGCGCACAAAACACAATTTCTATTGTTCCTTCATCTTGTTCTTCCTCTATCTCATTATTTGTTACAAGTACATGATTTTCATCGAGGATTTCTACAAAAATGCTATCTGACAACTGTATCTTTTCAATAGAATTATTTTCTGTCTCTGCATGTTCCGATAACATTTTCATCAGAATCTCTGAGGGCTTTCCCAATTTCTGTTCTTCCATTTGTAATTACCTCCTTAAATTTCTTGGAGGTGTCGAAACCTCCAAGTTTTAGCCTGTTGGTTTCGGATAAAAAACATTGCTTTTAATATTATAGCACAAGTTTTATGTAAATTCAACTACTATTACATTTCTTCTTCCTCATCTTCTAATTCTTCAACATTAGCATTTTTCAATATTTCAATCTCTTGTTTTAAGTTATTATTTTTCTCTTTGTATGTGTCAATGAAGGGATTTTGAAGAAATTTTGAAATTTTTAATTTTGCTAGAAAAATTTGATATTCTGACAAAAATACATCGACAATTAAGTCGATGCATTTTTACTTTCTTCAGACTTTTTAGGTTTATCTTCAAAAGGGGGATAACCATACTTCTGGTAAAACTTATTAACACGACTCGCCTTCTGAAGAATTGGCAAAACACTCCGTCCCTTTCCATATACCTCAATCTCATGTGTCTGAATCTCATCTTTTGTTTTCATAATTACCTCCATTTTTAGCCAAAATGAAGATTCCCGCAACCTTCATTTTGATTTAATTTATTACACAAAAGTTGGTTGCGATACAATAAGAAATTCGGGAAACCTCTTATTAATTAATATTTTACCAGCATTTTATCTTTATGTCAAATTTCTTCTTTTTTCAATGTTTGAGGCTATTTTATGGAATTCAAAAAGCACTTTGAAACTCAAAGTGCTTTTGGGGAGCCTAATATTTATTCATTACAATACAATTCATGATACCGCTTTCAATGGTAAAATAAACTTCTTCAGTCCTGCTAGAATGAATGAAATCGACATCTTCTCCAAATAAAAAGTGCATATACTCTTCAAACTGCTTCCATACATCAGAATCCACATAATTTAATTCAAACATTGTGGATTCTGATGTAATTAGATCTTCTTTGGTCAAACTCATAATTTTCTTTTCATCCAACCGTTTCTTCTTTTGCATAAAAAACACTCCTTTGTATTCATTTAGGATTTATAGTGCTAGCTCCAACACACTATTTCAACATAAGATATACTCACACCTGACATTATATCATATAATTAACATAAAATCAATTTTCTTCTACATTACTTTTTCAATATTGTAAAATCTTTCATAACATACAAAAAGCACTTTGACAATCAAAATGCTTTTTGGGAGCTTATTCGGATTTGTTTAATTTTTTCTCGAGCTTCTCCGCAATCTTTTCGTACGCAGTTCTTGCTACTTCTTCTGCTAAACACGGAGATGCAGGTCTTGAAGCTTCGATTTTTTTGAAAAGCTCTTTAGATTCCTCTTCTGTCACATGCTTCCTTACAAACTTTTCGCGAGCCATAATGTGATTACCTCCTTGAATTTCTTGGAGGTGTCGAAACCTCCAAGTTATAGCCTGTGGTTTCGTCAAAAAAACATTGCTTTTAACATTATAGCATAAATTTTATGTAAATTCAACTACTGTTTAAAATTCTTCTTCCTCATCTTCATCTTCACCTTCTTCAATCCCATTATTTTTTAATGTTTCAAGCTCTTGTTTTAAATTATTATTTTCCTCTATCAAGAAAGCATTATTCATAAACTTCAAATTTTCATTACTATAATTTCTATTTATTACACCTAATTGTTTCATACTAGCAAAATTATCTTCTGTTACAATTAAATGGTCTACAAGTTCTATATTAAAAACTTCCATAAGTTTTCCTGTAATATCTGTTAAGTGCTTATCTTCATAACTTGGTTCTAAACTGTTTGACGGATGATTATGTACAAAAACAACTTTATCAAATGCATTTATTATTGCATTTCTTATTAATTGTTTGCTATCAATATATATTCCAGCACTTGTTCCAATTCCCATCAAACTAATTTTTCGTATATGATTTCCTCTATCTAATCCAATAAACAGAAAATGTTCTTGAATTGCGTCTTTTATTTCTTGTACTTCTTCTAAATTATAAATATCTTCTGGCCTTTTTATTTGTCTTGAATCTGTTGTATTTGGTTTCTTTTGTATATCTAATTTTAAACTCATTTGTACATCCTCCTAACGCAAAAAAGCCAGCTACATTTAAAGCTGACTTTGGTTCACAATTTTTTATATTAAGATTTTATATTGTCTTTTTATATGTGTCAATGAATGGATTTTGAAGAAGTTTTGAAATTTCAGTATAATGTTATAAACTTTATTTATTATTCCACTCATTTAATTTTTCCTCTAATAATTTGAAATCAACAGTATTTTTGATGTATCCAACATCTATATTTTTAACCTTTTGATTGTATACTATTTTTGCATATTTCACTATTTTATCACTATTATTGTTTATATATCTTAATTCACCTAATATTACTTGCTTATATTTTAAATCTTTTTCATCTGATAATATATATGGTTCTAATTCTGTAATTGGTACAGGAATCATATTGCTTATTCTTAATGTACCATATAAACGACCACCATTATGTATTCTAATTATAGTTTTTGTATCATTTCTAATTATCTTTTTTTCATAATCTATATAATCAGATTTTTTAGGAGATGACATTGGAATATAGTAATTAAAGCCATTTATAGTCAATACTATTCCTACATATTTTCTTTTATATGTTCTTAAATCTTCTTTATTATCATAAATTCTATTATCAAATTGCATTAAATATTTTATATATTTATCACTTACACAATATAAATTTAATTTCATAGTTAATCTCCTTGTCAAAAAAATTAAGAGAAGAATATCTAAACGATACCTTCTCTTGATTTTAACTTTCTCAATTATAAGGTCGTGAAACACCCGATTTATAACTTTCTCACTTGTATGGCTGTGAAACACCCGATTTATAACTTTCTCATTTATATGGCTGTGAAACACCACGATTTTATCTATATTTATTATACAATTTTTTAATCACAAAGTCAATATTCGGCGTACAATAAATATAATAATATTTTATGCAAACACTTACTTTTTATGTGTCTATTATTTTTTTATTATACCTCTTTTATTCATTTTTGTTGCCTCTATTCGTATATATTTTAACATATATAAACAATTACAACAAGCTTTTTTATCATTTTTTATGATTTTTGTTTTTTCAGAATATACTAATTTTATATTAACTTTTTTGCACACAAAATTTAAATTCTTGTGTGCAATTTTGTAAATTTACATTTCTTGTTTGAATAAATTTCGAAAAATTTTTCTCCAATTAAATTTGACAAACACAAAATTATATACTATCATTTAGGTACATATAAATGTATCCTAGCTCTGGTTGAGGATTCATTTATTCGTATGTGTACTGCAATACACATACATTTTAGTACATATAAAGTTTGGTCATCGCTGAATCAAACTCTAATTAATAGGTGTATTGCAACTACACCTATCTTTTTTTGTCCCAAATAAAAATAGAAATTTAATTAAATTTAATATTTTTTATAAATTCAAATTTACAATATTCATCAACTGCTCTCTCAATTCGCTATTTGTAAGTACTGTTGTTCCAACTGTTAACAATACACAAACAATAACATAAAAACAAAATTTAATTACTCCACCAATTATTGAAACAGCAATTGAAATTTTACTATTTTTCTTTGTTACAACAACATTCTCATCTTCCAACTGTTTTCTATTCTTCTCTTCCATTGCTATATCAAAAAGCGATTTTTTCTTCATCTTCTGCCTCTTTTCCCAAACCAATTAAACCTCTTCTTTTTCTCTGTAACATCTGTATTTATCAAATATGGTTTCAATATATTTTCAAAAAAATATTTATTCTTCACTTCAAAAGGCTCTGTTATATATTCCGAAAATGTAGTTCTTTCTTTCCAATATTCTCCTAAACTAATTCTAAAATTCTCTTTCTCACTTTCTTTTACAAAGTTAAATACGAGATATGTATTTATATCTGTTCCTATAATCTGAAAAGTATTTATTAAATTAGGTAACTCCCATAGTTTATTACCTGATACTACCAACTTCAAATCCCTTGTTAAAAATGACATTTTTTCTTCTTCTATCATTTCATTTAATGCTCCATAATCGTAAATATAAAAATTATAGTTATTAGATAATATATCTGACATATTTTTAGGTTTTGAAAATAAATCTATTCCTTTAAAATTCACTTTTTTCATATCTTCAAAACGTATTGCCTCACTACTTTCTGCAATATAGCTTACTGATTGATGATTATTATTTTCTATATAACAGGCCTTAATATTTGTTAATTCACTTAAATATTTTGTTAAATTAATTGCTAAAGTAGTTGCTCCAATATGTCTTTCAGTTCCAACAACTCCAATGCTTACCGTTTGTTTTACTTTTATAAAATTTTCTTTTATTATTTTCGTTGTTTGATTTACTGAAATTACATTATTATCTAATTTATACTTTATCGAATTTCCAAAACTCATTCCTTCATCACTTAAAACTTTTTCAAGCTCTTCTTTAAAGCTCACATCATCAGTTGCAGTTATAATATTGTAAATTCCTAAATTAAATATTTTTCCTAGTAAAACATTTCCATGTTTATATCCTTCTGCAATTATAATTACTCTTAACTTATACATTTTTCTAATTAATGTTATTTTAGATATAATTTCATCATCATCTGTTAAATTCTCAATTGCTCTTAAATCTATAATTAAATAATCTACAAAATTCAAATTTCGTAGCTCTGTTTGCATAAATTTTTCTAAATTATATTCATTAATAAATCTAGTTACTAAAGTTATATTATTTTGGCTACAATAGTCTTCAATTATTGGTTTTACTTCTTTTGAAATATATATGTATTTCTTAAATTTTCTTGTTTCCTCCATATTGATACCTCATTTAATCTTTTATAATTATTGTTTCTCCGTTTTTTGTTGTTACAACTGTTTCATTTTTATCATTTAATTCTTGGTTTAAATAATAATCTTCATCTGGCTCTTCTAATAAGCCTTTTAGGTTTTGTTTTATTATTTCATCTTCATTTAAGTTTTCTTTATTAGCATTATCGATATTATTTGTTACTTCTGTTTTTACACTTTGATTATGTATGTTATTTTTGCTTTTATTTGAATCTTTTGTATTTAACACTATTGCTACAATTATTACAAAAACTAATACTAAACTTAACACAATTACTTGCTTTTTTAATTCTTCTTTATTATTCATTTTACTTTTTCTCCTCTTCTCCGAAATATGTATGGATATGGATTTACTGCACTACTGCTTGTATTATCATTTAACCTTATTTCAAAATGTAAATGTGCTCCTGTAGAATTCCCTGTACTTCCCATTATTCCTAAAACTTGTCCTACTTTTACTTCGCTACCTTCTACTACTGCTATTGAGCCATTAACCATGTGGGCATATAAAGTATAAAATCTTTTTCCTTCATCTGATAAATGCTGAATTACAACATAATTTCCATATCCAGTATTTCCAGCTTTTGCAACTACAACTGTGCCACTTGCTACTGCACATACTTTTGGGCTTGATTTTGAAATACAAACAATATCAATTCCAGTATGTGCTCCTGTTTGAACTTTGCCATTTACTGTTAATGTTCTACTTTTGCTAAACCTTGATGTTACAACATCTTTGTTTTTATCCCAAGTTTCAAAAGGCATTGGAAAAGTTGCATTTTCGTATTTAGTTAAACTTTCTTCATCAAACACTTCATTTACTGAAATTGTTACACTTGTACTTGAAGAATCTGAACCACTTCCTCCGCCTTTTTTCTCACTAGAATTTTTAGTATTTGGTGTGAATATGCTTGTAATTGCAACTACTGGAACTATAATTATTAAAAATACCCCAATTACAACTCCTATTACTATCATTTTTGTTTTAAAAGAGAAAAAAGAAAATGCTGTTTTTCCTATATCTAAAATTGGATTTTTATTATTATCTGACATTTATTTTCCACCACCTATTAAATATGGTTTTTCCCATTCTTCTCCTTTTACATTTATTAAACTATGACCTGGACCTACAAACATAAGTCCACGACCTCTATCTTTTTGTGAAAGTATTGTTTTTTCTTCATTGTTTAGGTTATATATTCTTACTATTTCCTCTAGGTCTTGTCCGTCTGTTCCAAAGAAAAATTTATATGTAGAATTATCTAAAATTGCCTGTCCATATTGCTTAATTTCATCTCCGTAGGAAATCTAAAATATTTTGCGAAATTGTAATTAGTCCACATTGATATTTACGACATCTTTTACTAAAATTTCTCATAAATTCAATAGCTTGTGGCACTTTTTTATCAATTAGTAAATAGGCCTCGTCGCATACTACATAACACTTTTCTTCTCTATTCTTAAAAGCCATATCTTCACAATACCTTAACATATTTAGGTATTGGCAACTCTTGATATTAGCTGACGCTCCTTGCAGAGAATAAATATCCAAACATAGAAAATCGCTTGTATCTTCTATTGTTGTATAACCATTAAATATTTCTGCATTATGACCTATTGCTAAACTTCTAACTATTGATTTTATTACTTCTACCTCGTCTTTGTGTTTAGTATTTGGATTTTCGACTTTCTTTTCTAGCAAATAATATAAATCTTCCATTATTGGAAATTGCTCTTTTGGAATATTTTCTATATCTGTGTCATAGTCAATATTAAAGCTCCTATATAATTCTTCTAAAATCTCCATTAATAAACTCATTTGAAAACTTGTTATCTCTGGAAAATATAATGTAAAAAATGCAGTTAAAAAGTCCATATGTAATGCTAATGCCGACTTTGTACTACTATAATCTTCGTCTTCATCTTCAATATTGTTTGGCAATTTATTTACTTGTAATGGGTTTATTCTTCCAACATTTTTTCCTTTACCACCTGAACAATCAATCCAACTTTCACCAATGGCTTTGCACATAGTTTTGTACTCCGATTCTGGATCCAAAATGTAAAGTTTTGTGCCATTTAACCATTCATTAAGCATTATTTTCTTTGCTAGATATGACTTACCACTACCACTTGCTCCAGAAATTGTTATATTTGAATTTGGTCTATCTGATGACTTAATAAATGTATCTAATATAATTGCTCTACCATCTTCATCTGTTCCAATATAATAGCCTTTTTCATCTATCAAACCACTTCCGACTGAAAGGCAATCCATTAAATAAAGCACTTAAAGACATTTGCTTATTTGATTTTTTAGTTATTTTCTCATAAGCCACATCATAAGGGCTTGCTTGTTTTAAAGCCTGCTCTTGTTCAAAGGCTGGCAGTCTTGCTTTTAATCCCATACCTGCAATTTTGTTTTTTACTATTCTCATATTTTCAGTAAATACATTTTCCGTATTGCCATTTGTTTTTGCTAGAAAAGACAGATTTATGTATGGTATATTGTCTATTGTAATTTCTCTTATCATTGTTTCAGCACTCATTATTTTAAATTCTGCCTGTGTTTTTAGGAATTCATTTTGAGTTGTGTTATATGTGTTTTTATCTGTTGTAATTCCTTTTGAAACGCCCTCTACGAAGCCCTGAACATCTTCTATTGGTGTTATTACAAGACTTACTATTGTATTTGGAATATCTTTTAAATTTAAAAGCCAACCAATGTTTACTCTTGATGGATAACCTGATACATACTGAATTTTTGATAAAAATTCTCCCATTTGTACCCTACTTGACTTTATTTCAATTCCCTGTGGTGCAATTAAATTTAAAAGCTCTTGATTGACTGGCATTGTTTCAATTTCTTTTGTTTTCATGTTCTAATACTCTCCTTAATTCAAATTGCTTCCCCTTTTTGTGTGATAAAGATATATTAGATTTTTCGTATGTTTTATTAAATTACTGTTAGTGGCGATTCTAAATAGTCTTGATTTTCAATGTATGCTACATCTGGGTTAGTATAACTATTTACTAACTGTATAATTAGCCTTTCTTCTAGTATTTCAGTTCTATAACCACTATTTGTAAATTTCATTTTTAAATCATTTAATCTTTTTATTAGCTCTTGCTCTATATATTCTGTATTCTCGCCCCAAACAATTAAATATATTTCACTTTCTAATGCTTTTCCTCTTACTGATAAATTTCCAAAACTTCGACTACGTTTTCCTTGCAAACTAAACTTTAAAGCATTTTTTTCTTTATCCATCAACTCTGCTTGATAGTCTTGATTTCTCTGTAAATTTACTGGTCTGTTTGTAAAATACAATTTAAAAGGTTTTAATTCACTTGCAAAATTTCTTGTTAAAATTTGTGCGTGATTTTTTTGTTCCTCTTTACTCATTAACTTACAATTCTTTGGATAGATTTTTAAATATGCTAAAACTTTTCCGTCTATTGTATAAAGAAAGTTGCCTTGAATATCTTTGATATTTAAAAATCTATTTGCAGTCATTGTAGGTTTGTTTTTAAATGCTTTTATTAACTTATCAAATCCTCCCATATTACTTATTCTCCTCTACATCAAATTCAAAATATTTTTGCTCCTTAAAAAACTGATACATATTTTTAATCATATCTGCTATGCAACTATTATTTTTATCTTTCATTACTGCTATAAATGTAAAACCAGTAACAACTCCAAAAACAATTATGCAAATCAAATAATTTTTAGTTATCGCATATATAAATAAATCTATAAAAATACTTATTGTTCCAGCTATTGCAGTTGTAATTAGCTCTTTTATTCCTATCCCATTTATTAGTTCTGTTCTAATTTTTACATTTGCTGGAATACTTACTTGATATCTTTCGTCGTCCATATTCTTATCATCCCTTCTCATTAGTACACATCTAGTTGCAAAAGAATTAAATTTTGGCAAGGCAAAATCTTATGCAAAAAGCGGAGCATACTTTTTGTATGTGAGTATTTTTAAGAAAGATTTTAATGCAGTCCAAAATTGTAATTATTTTTCAACTTTTTAATTTACCCACTCATATTGTTGATACTTTTCTGTTAGCCAATTTCCCATTAAGTCTTTAAAATCATTATCATCTTTAATAGTTCCTTTCACATCTGCTGACATAAGAAAGCCTTTTGATTCACCTTTTAATTTTGTATTTTCCCATGACATATAATAAATATCATCCGCCATTGCTCCTTTAGTTACACCTTGGCAATCATCATACAATTTATAAACAGAGCACCAAATTTTATATGTATCCCAAAATCCGCCAATATTTATAAGTTTTTCTCCAGTATTTACATAGTAATAGCCATCAACTCTTATAACACTTCTTCCTTGACAATCTTTCTTTTCTTCATTTAAAGCTCCATCAGTTAAACTTACTTGTATTTCTGAAAAATCTCCTATTGCATCGTTACTTTGTACATAAGGAAAGTAGGTTAGTACCATATTTTTTATTGAACTTATAGATATTATTAAAATTAAAGCTATCATTCCGTGTTTTATTCTTGATTGATACCTTTTGTATTCGCCTTCATCTCCTGTCATTATTTTAAATACCGAAACACATATCATTGCTACGCATAAGATTCCAGCTAAAACTCCCATAAAGTTTGTTACATAATAAATTGTATTCATATTGTATTACCTCTACCTTCCTTTACTTACTCCACTTTTAAACATTGTTACAACTCTTGTTAATGTATTTACCTTTGAGCTTGTACTTCCATTTCCACTGCTTATCATAAATTCTTGCAACATTTGTGGTGTTTTTAAAGCTATACTTGAAGCTGTAAAAGCAAGTACAAAATGTCCTCCATTTAATAATAGAATTGAAAATTGTACTAATAAAAGTTGCACTATTACTGTAAAAGCATTGTTGATAAATTTTTGAATATATCCTTTAAACGCACCTTGATTAGCATTTAAAAGTCCTATACTTGCGAATGGTATTCCAAGTCTTAAAATCAACATTTCAAAGCCTCTTGTCAAAAATTGAAAATATAATAAAACTAATTGAACTGCTATTATCAAATATAAAAATGCTCCGAATACATTTAGTCCCAGATTTTTATAAACTGGAACTACTGGATCCGCGATCCCTGTCATTCCTATTAGTAATTGGTTATATATATCGTAAAAAATATTAACAAATTGCGTATATATAAAGCCAAAACATATCATTACTATCATTGCTTTTATAAATCCGTATTAGAACATTTAAGGGGTTTTCATCTGGATCTCCGATTACTCCAAGTCATATATGTTTCAATCATTTTCTTTACAAAAAACATTATGAGTACCGCTATTGCTACTACATATATTGCATTGTATAAGCCTGAAATACTAAATGTTGTTGCAATATCTCTAAATCCTATTTCTATTGCAAATGCTAAATAGAACATTGTTGTATAAACTCCTGATAGCCAATTTAATACTGCTTGAGCAAGCCACCCTAGAATATAAATAATTACTGTTGCAATTAAAGCTCCCACTTCTTACTCTCCTTCTACTTCATAGAAATCTTTTCTTCTGTTAGCTCTAGTTCTTCTTCTGTATCTTCCTCAACAACTGCTGTTTCTTCTAATTCTTCTTTTTGCTCTGCAATAATTTGATTTTCTATGTAGTTATCTAAATTTTTTGTATATGTTTCTCTTGCTTTTCTAATTTCTTCTGTTAGCTTTTGAATTGATTTATTATCATTTTTTAACTTTTCAATTTCATCTGATGCCATTAATAATTTTTCGATTTTATCAATATCATAGGCTTTATAAAATTTTCTCCTTAATATTTCATATTCTTTTGCAAGTTCCCTGTTATTAGGATTTACAACTGCTTGAATATTCTTCTTATACAAATCTTTAACCATCTTGTTTTCTTGCCATTTATCCCATAAATAAGTAAGTGCTATTCCTGGCACTCCTGTTACAATGCCAATTAGAACATACCTTTTTATAAAGCCTATCAACTTTTTACTATGAGCTATATCAGTTCCAACTTTGTTTAAAAAACTTAATTGTATTTTTTCTTCTTCATCTTTTAGTTTCTTTCGCATTTTTTCATTTTCTTTTGTTTTTTCTTCAATATCTTTTTGCTCTTCAAAATATTTCTTATCTCTATCTTTTTTGATTTTTTCATTTTCTTCTTGTATTTCTTCCAATCTAGTTTTTACTTTTTCTTCTGTAATTTCTTTTTTCTCCATTACTTTGTACCTCCATCATTTGTTAAAAATATCTTGCAATTAAATTTACGATTGTTACTGCTAATAATCCAACAACTATACAAACTAAAACTTTGATAATAGCTTTTTTATATCTTTGTTGGTCTTGTTCATCACCTGTCATAATTTTAAATACATAAAACAATATGAAACATACTCCGTACTACTGGCAAAATCCATTGCATAGTTCCTGTTACATCTCTAACCATATTCAATAAGCCTTGACCTAACTTACTGCTTTGTATTTCTCCGCCACCTTGAACTTCTGTTACTACTTCTGCAGCATTTACTTTATTTGCTGTTAAAATGATTCCTATTGTTACTGCTCCTATTGCCTTCGTTAGTTTGTTTTGTTTGAAATTAAATAATCTTCTCATTGTTTTATCCTCCATTTATATTTTTATAATTTTCCCTCAATATTAACTTCTTTCATTCTTTGCTCTTTTTCTTCATCAACTTTTTCTTTTGCTAGAGCTTTTTTTAGTTTCTTTGTTTTTTCTGCAACGTCCCATAATTTTAATGGTGTTATTCGTCTTACAAATCTATGATTTTCTCTGTATTCTCTTACCTTTGTATTCCAACTTTTATTACCTAATCCTAAAATAGAATTAAAGTACCATTTACTTAAATCTGGCGAATTTGTCATAGCAGGAGATAGTCCACTACACATTACTAACAAATATGGTCTTTCAATTCTTAATATCTCATCTGTTGTAAGTAATGCTCTTTGTGTTAAATTCATAGATTTTGATTTATTTACTGCTCCACCACTTGAAGAATTGCTTTCACTCCAACTAGATGTTGTATAAGTTCCAATTTTCTTTGAGATTTTTTCTGCTGTTACTTCATTTGATGTTTTTAGATAATTCCATACATAGCAGTTATCAAGAATATTTTGAGCAGTATTATCTCCGTATTTTTCATTAAGTTGTGAAAATGATTGAACAAATAAGTTAAACCTTATTCCGTCTTCCACCACCAACTGTTAGAAAGCCACCGAAAGTTTGGTATTGCACTAAAATTGCCGAAACTCATCTAATATAAAGTTAGTACGAATTTTTAATCTTCCACCTTTGCTGTCTGCTAGTTCTACAAGTTTTGTATATACTTGATTAACAAACAAACTACACAATCCATAAAAAGTAGTTTTTTCATCTGGCAAAATCATGTATAAAACTGACCTTTCTTCATTAAATTTATTTAAGTCAATTTCAGATTCACTAATCATACTAGCAACATAATCGTCCATAAAAATACTTAATGTTGCTAGTGCCGAAGTAAAAAAACTTGCTCTAGTTTTTGATGGTGCAATTCGAGCCGCAGCAAAACTTGAAACTGCTGGGTGTGAATCTGGCAAAGTATCTAAATATGTGTCCATGAGCATTGTTTTATCGCTTTGTTCAGCACACATTTTTGAAATAAAGTGATATGTATTTGGCAAATTTTGATATTCCTTATGTTTTTCATTACCTAGTACAACCGACATAATCCCAGCTTTTATAACTGATTTTTCGCCATTTACCCATATAGCTTCACGATTTCCAACTTCTCCTACTAAACTTTCTACAATATCAGAGCAATAGTTTACTGCTTTTGGAATATCCTTATTTGAAAATGCTTCAATTACTGGCTCTAAAAAGTTGTATTTTGAGCTTTTTAGTGGTGTTTTAAAATCTAGTGTATAAACCTTATATCCTAGTCTTTCTAATGTTTTTGAAGTGTACTCAAAAAGCTCTCCTTTAGGATCTGATAAAATCATATTTTCACCTGCTAAACCTGTGTTAATGATTGTTTGTAAAACTAGACTTCTTGTCTTACCTGACCTAGTTGCTCCAACTGTTAAGCTATGTAAATCATCATCAATGTAGTAAATATCTTCTACTTTTTTTAATGTAAAATAAGGTATTCTAATTAACTTTCCTAACTTTTTACATTTGAATTTAGGAATAATTTTATCTTTCTTTCCTATAACTAATCCACCCGTCTTAAATATTGGCCCTAATTTAGTTTTATTTGTGTTTTCAGTATTGGCTTTTATACATTCCTTGTCTTCATTTGCTAACTTGATTAATTCGGCAAATTCCTTCTTACTTAAATCAACTCTATTTACTCCAAACTTTTTAGAAAATTCTTTTTTAGGTAACCACCACGCAGAGCCTTGTTGTGTTTGTTTTTCTCCTATTGGTATAGGAATCTCAATATGGTTCGTTACTTTGTATGTTTTAGACTTATAATCTTTTAAATCAAATACTTTAAATACTGTAAGAAAAGCCAATAACATAAATGCTAATATTGTTAAAACAAACATCTCAAAATGCTCTTTGTTGGTTAATAAACTTTGAACAATAGTATTTGGTCTGATATTTATTATTTCTTCTGGAACTCTAGTAAATATCAAATGCAATATTGTTGAAATAATGGCAGATAGAATTACTGCAATGAAGAAAGCTAGTATAATCCCTAAAACCTTTGTCTTTAGTTTCCTTCCTTTCATTTATCCTTTGTCCTTTCAAAACATCAAAAAAGAAGAGCCGTTTTTTAGCTCTCCCGTTTGATATATATTTTCATATTAAGATAATACTACCTTGAAATTAGATAGTCAATGAATGAATTTTGAAGAAATTTTGAAACTTACATTATCTTTATCCTCAACTTCATTACACGATTTCAATAATATTTTCTACCTTCTACCCCATAAATTTTCTATGTGCATATTTAACATTTTCTTGGCTAATTTGAGTGTATTGCATTGTTGTTTCAATTTTGACATGACCCAATATTTTTTGTACTTGTTCTATTGGCATTCCTTTATCAACTGCCATTGTTGCAAATGTCGAGCGGAATAAATGTGGATATACCTTTTTTATATTAATTTTTCTTCCTAAATTTCGTATAAACAACTCTATTGTTGCTGAGGTTAACCTTTGATATGGTTTATTTCTTGATACTAATAAAGCTTCATTGTCATCACTTCTTGAATTTAGATACTCTATTAAATGTAATTTTGTTCTAGCATCAAAATAAACCTCCCTTTGCTTGTTTCCCTTTCCCAACACAATACATGATCTTTCCTGAAAATTTATATCGCTTTTATTTAAATTAGTTAGTTCACTAACTCTTACTCCTGTTGATATTAACATTTCTATTATTACTAAATCTCGCACATTTTTGCAATTTTCTCTCATTTTTTCTATATTCTCATCTGTAAATATTTCTTTAACTGCCTTTAATGTTTCTACTTTATGTATTCTCCGTGCAGGACTTTTTGCAATATAATCTTCATCTTCTAACCAACCGAAAAAGCTGGAAAACACTCTTCTTAGATTATCAATTGTTGTTAATGAACACTCATGTTCTTGTTTATAATTTGATAAATACTGCCTTATTTCATCTGTTGTAATTTCCTTTACTGATTTATCTATATCCGTTATAAATTTTTGGAGTATTTCTTTATAATATTTCAATGTTTTAGAAGAACAACCCTCAATTTCTTTAGCTGATATAAACATTGTTAAGTAATTTGTATTTGAACTTCTCTCTTCATTAAGTTTATCTTTGTTTAATATTAAATTATTTTCAACATCTTCTAGTTGCTCTTGTAATGTCGCTTTTAGCTTTTTTAATTGATATGGCGACAAATATGTTACCATACTTTTTATTATTTTGTGTATTACTTCATTTTTGATTATTTTGAACACCTCCTTAAAGTTCAAAAAAAGAAAACATTTGATTTTTTTCAAATACTTTCTTTTAATATTTAATTATTTAATTTTCGAACATATTTTTTTTAAGAATATTGTAAAATAATTTATGTAAAATATTGAAATTTATGTAAATATATGATAATATATTTATATTGGTATAAATCAATTAATGTATAATGGATGTAGAGAAAGCTTAAATGTATTTTTGAGTTTTAGGTCAGCACTACAAAATCCAAAATTATTGAGGAGGTATTATTATGCAATGTACATCGAGTTATGGCACATTGATTATTTCTGTTTCTGACACCGCAAAAGTCCACCCGTTAGATAAACCGATTGATTACAAAGAATATGCTGAAGTTGTAGATGTTAATCTAAAAGCCGTTGAAGGTATAGATATAACATGGTTTGATGTCGCAGATGCAATGTGTGATTGTTTTCCACATCTGCGCAATACAGGTCTAAACCTACTAACAAAATCTATTATGGTTCATTTAACAGTAGGTAAGAAAAAGTATAACTTCAGAATATACTATGGTGGTTCTAAACAGGCATATTTGAATCAGATTGTATTTGCAAATAAACTTTAAACAATAATTGTATGACCAAAAAAAGAGTCTCTATTGTATAAGTAGAGGTTCTTTTTTTATAAAAAATTACTATTTGCGCATATAATTAACTTTTATTTTATATTTCATTTTGATAATACTCTTTACTCATAAATAACACGGCTTCTAAGCAATTTTCATTATTGAAATAAAAATCGATTCCAAGTTTTTCAGAAGTATAATCATTACCTTCTTCTGTACTCGTTATTGTAAAATCATCACTTATAGACTTTAAATTTTTTACTTTAAATTTTTCAAAATTTATATCATACGAAATATCATTTAAAATAAATTTTAATGATTCAAAAAAATGAATTCCATAAAAACTATCCTTGGTATCAAAATATACTGAAATATTATCAAACTCACTAAATATAATAGTTTTGCCACTATCACCGTAGTTATTATATACCTGTTTTATATTTCCTAATTTTAGTTTAATGTCATTTTCGCTTTCGTGAAATTTTAACTTTCCAACAGAACAATATGGTATAAAAATAAGATTTTCCTCAAAATCCATATATATATCCTCCAATTCTATTACTATTTTCATTTATAATCAAATTATATTAATCTTCATCATTCCATATACAATAATACTCATTCTCATCTTGCCAAGGATCATTTCCCTCAGATGGACCTACATATACCACATTATTATTTCTAATTAAAATTATACATTAGTGCTCTGGTTCCCATGGACATTCACATTCAATTCCATAACCAATTTCATTTTTCATTTATGGAAATACATATAATGTTGGTTTCGATAAATATGAAATTAATTTTTTTCCTTCCTTATAACCATTCATTATCACTTCTAATGAATCTGCTATTTCTCCATAAATATCATCAAATGCTCTCCATTCATCATACATATATAAGAAAAATTTTTCTAAACCAGTCTGTATTTTATTACAAATATCTTGTTTATTGTGAATATTGTTATAATGATTTATACATCTTTCATCATCAGTTTCTGTTGCACCATCATCAACAAAAATCATTACTTTCATTTCTCCACTAAATAATGATTTTGACTCAAATGTACCATTGGCAAACAACCCATTTTCTTCTGTTTTTAAATTTCTTATAATAGACATAATTTCCCTCCTATTCAACCATATATTAATTTAATAATCTAATGCTAATTCTATAAGCTCTGCAAATTCTTTTTTACTTAAATCAACTCGGTTTACTCCAAACTTTTTAGAAAAATCTTTTTTACTTAACTACCATGCAGAACCTTGTTGTGTTTGTTTTTCTCCTATTGGTATAGATTTTATAGACCTATTTATTGCTTATTTTTTCTTTTTTCATTAACATATGCCATAGTCTCTGGTGTAAATCCAACCTTAGCATTTGGACAATAATTACTAATAGTTAAAAGTAAATCATCTTTAGTATCTCTTTTTCTAGCATATACATTTATTTGAATATCACGCCCATCAATAGATGATAATTGAATTGTATGTGCAGTTACAATTCCATTAGTACGTGTAATATGTTCATATATTGCTAAAACATCATTTAATGCAACTATATTACAATACTTCTTTTTATCTGCAATAGCTTTATCTGAAATAATTATAAAATCATTTTCAAAAACCGGATTATCCAAGCTGTCTGCTAATTCTAATACATTTGGGTATTTCTTTACAAATTTTGAATTTTCTCCTTTTTTATTATCTACACCTTTCACAATTAGTATAATAGCTAATACTAATAATCCTAAAAATATAAGTAATGGTATACTAAATCCATCTGTTATAAAAATTAGTGTCATAAATAAACTTATTAATCCTACAAAAATTCCCAAACCTATAAATGTATTTCCTATTTTATTTAAATTTTTTATTAATTTCTCTCTTCCCATCTTTTTTACTCCTAAATTTTTATTTTTCATTTTGTTTTTTTATTGTTTTATAATTATTTAAATTTTCATAAGAATATCCTATCAATATATTTGGATTTTTCTTTGACATTTTTTCAATAATTTCTTATAATTTATTTCAAATATTAAAATTTTTTTAATTTTAATATTCTTCTTACAATTCTAGTTCATCATCCATACTGTGAGAATTTTGATAAGTATTTGAATTGTAATCAAATATTATCTTATTGTCATTCTCAGCTAAATTATAAGCAAGAACACCAGCCATAGCTTGTACTATTTGTTCTTCAGTATTAGGATTTATAAACGTAATCTTCAAACCCTTTTTCAAAATTCTCACCTACTTTCATTTCAATACTATTATCAAAACTTCAGAAATATTACTTTTATTTTAAAACTACAAGTAGTAAATTAATTACTCATATGAGATTGCCCTCATTCCTCCTTTAGAGAACTGCCCCTTTACATCATGTTAGCCAGACAGAAGTTTCATTATCTGTGCTTGCAGTTTGTTATTCAATTTTCAATGTGCAATCAATAGAAAATAATTATTTCAAGTCACTATTTTCTACATTATAAGATGCTAAAATAGTGCTGTAAATAGATTTTACAAAGTCTATAGGTAAACTAAAAATCAAAATAGCTATATTCTATTTTTTTAATGGAGGAAACGTTGATATGATAACTAATTTCGCACTTAATAATAACAAAATTATAATAAAAAATAGTCGGAGAATTTTTTGGAAATACTAAAGATTTTGAATACAATATCGGAGATAAATTGTATGAATTTGCTATAATGAGCTATGAAGATTTTGATAAACTAAAAAAACTATATACAGAATTAATAGAAATTGTATGTAATGCTAAAGAATCAGATACTATGGAGGAAAAAATAGATTTACTTTTAGCAACATTTTATAAGGTATCAGAATGTTTAAATTTCTCTCCATATACTCACTTCTATACACAAGTGTTAATAGATATCATAGTAAAAACATATAATACAAAAGTATTTAGGTCAGATTTACTATTAAAATCCCAAATTGATTGTTTTATAGAAAATGAAAAATATTATCCTAATGAATTTTATGAAGATTGGGAAGAAAATGAATATACTATACACCTTATAACACATGAATTTACTCAAAAAGTTGAAAAAATATCAAAAAAACAGCATAAAGAATATATGGAATTTTTTGAAACAATAAAAGATTTGCTTGTAAAAAATTTTATGGAGAAAAAAGCAGATTTAAAAGATAGATTAGAGCAAATTTATAAATATTCTAATAACTCTATTGTAAAAAGTTTAAGTACAGAAGAAAGATTATTTTTATATGAAGCTAAAAGAGTCTTTGATATACACTACCTTAATACTAATCCAGCACATGCACTCTTTTTAGACACAAAATTTAAAACAAAATATATTTGTGATAAAGAATTGTCAATGCGAGAAAGAACTTTAGATGTAGAAGAAATAGTTAAGCTAATGAAAACTAAAAATATGAAAGCTGAACAAGTTTATGAATTAGAAAATACTGAAGAACAAATTAGATTTGAGTTGTTTAAAGTAATTCAAAATAATTTTTCTATAAACAAATGTGAAAATTGTGGAAGATTATTTATACCTATAACTAGTAGCAATAATAAAAATCAAAAAGGAAGAAACGACCAAAAATATTGTAACAACTTATATTTAAATACAGGTAAAACTTGTAAAGAAATTGGTGCTTTAAATAAGCAAAAAGAAAAAGTACAGAACAGTCCAATTTTAATAGAATATAACAGAGAATATAAAAGAATGCACGGATTACATTATAATCATCAAAAAAAATTTACTGAAAAGAAATTTAAGGAATGGTCAAAAAAAGCTAGAAAATTAAGAAATAATTTTACCGATAACCAATTAGAAGAATTTAAAATGGAATTAAAAAAATTAAGTGATATGTATTGGAAGTAGAATAAAAGAAAAGTAAGCTCTCACTTTACTTGATTAGCTTACTTTTTTAGTCTATTAACCACTTCCCTAATTTAATATAATACTTTTTCTTGACTATTATATAATTCGTAATAATCTCCTCTTAAATTCATTAGTTCTTTATGCGTTCCTATTTCTGATATTCTTTTTTCTTTAATAAAAAATATTTTATCACTATTTATTATAGAATCTAACCTATGTGCAATTGTAATTACGGTTTTATTTTTGATTAGCTCTTTTGTTAAATTTTGTAACATTTTTTCAGTCCTCACATCTATTTTACTTGTTGCTTCATCAAAAATTAATATCTTAGGGTTATTTATAATCGTTCTAATATAGCATAATATCTGTTTTTCTCCATCTGATAAACTTTTTCCATTACCACTTAACTTTGTATTATATCCATTTTCTAGATTCATTATCCAATCGTGCACATTTAATTTTTTACATATTTCTATTACTTCTTCATCAGTTATCTTATCTGTGCCATATTTTAAATTTTTCATAATGCTTGTACTAAACAAATAATTTTCTTGTTGCATAACTGCAACTTGTTTCCTTAAGCTATTTAATTTTATATTTTTAATATTTTTTCCATCAATTAATATATTACCACTGTCGACATCATAAAATCTACCAATTAAATTAGTAATAGTTGTTTTTCCACTTCCTGTTTCCCCAACAATAGCTACTTTTTCTTGTGGTTCTATCCTAAAAGATATGTTATCTAAAACTTCTCTATTTTGTATGTAAGAAAATGTTACATTTTTAAATTCTACTAATCCTTCTATGCTTGTATCAATTGCATTTTCCGTATCTATAATTTCTATTGGTTCATCTATTGTCTCAAATATTCTTTCTAAATATGTCATAGAATTAATAAATTCATCTAGTGTTTTAAATAAATCTTCTATCGGTTGCCAAAAATTGGAAGAATAATTTCCCATGGCAACAATAGCTCCTACTGATACACTTGGATATAAAAACATAGCTCCTACAAAATAAATTGTTGCCGATACCAAATGAGACATTATTTGAACACTACACCAACCTATATTTCCAAACTTTATAAAACTACAGCTAGCGTCTCTCCAGCTTTTGCTTAAATTATTAAATATTTTTTGATTGTTTTCTTGTCTATTAAAGCTCTGTGTAGTTTGCATTCCTCTTAAACTTTCTACCAAATAAGCATTTAAATTAGAATTTTTGTTATTAATTAATAATTTGTATTTTCTTTTTATCTTGGCAGTTACTGCAAATATTAAGCTAAGAACTATAATTCCTACTATTGCTATTAAAGTTAATTTGACATTAGTTAAAAACATAAACACTAAAATTATTAACATATTAAATAAATTTAAAAATGTTGTTACTAATTTATCCGTAATTAAAGTAGATACATCTTCCGCATACTCTGTTAATCTAACTAATATTTTTCCATTCGGTCTTGTATCATAATATTTAAATGATAGATATTGAATATGAGAAAATAAATCGTTTTTTATATCTTCCACAATATTCTGATTTGCTTGTGCCAACTTTATTGAATACACTTTTGTTAAAATAATTGATATCAATACTAATAAAAAAGCTCCTACTACAATAATAAATAGCCTTTGGTAATTATTATTAGGAATAACTTCATCAATTACATACTGTAGCATCTTAGTAATAAATAAGGTGGCAATTACTGATATACAATTTAAGATAAATATAATAAGCAATTCCCTTTTATATTGTTTTATGTATGCTAATCCTCTTTTATAATTTGATAATTTAAATACAGTATTTTTTTCATCTTGATCATATCTATTTACTCCCATATGCCTTCCTCCATATTATTTGTTTGAATATCATAAATTTCTTTGTAAATTCCGTCTTTTTGTAATAATTCTTCATGCGAACCATATTCTATAATCTCTCCATGATTCATGACAAATATGATATCTGCATTTTTTACAGAAAGAATCTTTTGGGCAATAATAATTTTTGTACATTCATATTTTAAATTATTAATATTATTAGTTACTTCTAATTCTGTTTCAAAATCCAACGCAGAAGTTATATCATCTAGAATTAATATACTTGGTTTCTTTGAAAGTGCTCTTGCTAAAGAAAGTCTTTGTTTCTCTCCACCAGATAAACTTACTCCATTTTCTCCAATAATTGTATCAATATCATTTGACAAATCAAATACATAATCAGCCTTTGCTAATTTTAGGTAATCAATAATTTCTTCTCTTGATAAATCTTCTTTTCCGAAAGATACATTATTAGCAATTGTATCTGAAAATAAAAATGGAGTTTGAGATACATATCCAATACTTTTTCTTAAAGATTCTAAAGTATACTCACTTATTGGTATATTATTAATTTCAATATCACCATTTGAAGCTTCTATTAATCTTAATAATAACTTCCCTATAGTAGATTTTCCACTTCCAATTTTTCCAATAAAAGCATATGTCTTATTAGGTTTAAAGCTTAAATTAATATCTTTAATAACTTGTTTGTGATGGTATTTTAAAGAAACATTATTAAATGTAATATTCTCCCAGTTATTTAATTCTAATTTTCCCTCATCTTTGATTTTAGGTTCTGTTTCCAATAATCTCTTTACTTTTGATACAGATATTTTAAATTGTTGCCACTCATTCACAAACCCACTCAATTCTACAAAAGGTTTCTTTATTGTACTTATAAGAGAATTAATAATAATAAAGTCTCCTATTGTTGTATAATTTTTTATTACAAATATTCCACCAAATATAACTAATAAAAGTTGCATACAGTAAGAAAGAAAGGTTACCTTATTGTTATAATTAATATTATCATTTTTTATATTTATATTTTTGTTTTTTACCTTTCTATTCCTTACTTTAAACTCATCTATTTCTTTTCGTTCTGTTCCAAATGTTTTTACTAATCTATTTCCTTCAACATTTTCTTGTATATAACTATTTAAATCAGATAAACTCTCTCTTTGTTCTGCATATAAGTTTTTAGAATTTTTAATATACTTATTAGAAATAATTGCTATTATTGGCGTTGGAATTAGAATAATTAATGTTAAAATTGGACTTATGCATAAGCAGTATATTATAGCCAAAATACATGCTATTAACATACTCATAGATTGTTTTACTACAAAACACATGCTACGATGAATAATATTAATATCAGTTGTTAAACGCGTATTTAATTCTCCTAGCGAGTTTTCTTGATAAAATTCTTGATCTAATTCATTCAACTTTTTATAGCATGTAACTTTTAATTTGTGTGCTAACTTATATCTAACAGTATCAATTATTAATATTCCAAAATAAGTTAGCATCCTTCCTGCAAAGTACATACTAACAGATATAATAAAAATGTATGGAATACAAGAAAAGTTATTTTTATATATTCCTTCATCTATTATTTTCCCTAATAGAATAACTGGAAAAACTTTTGAAATTGCTGAACCTAGTATTATCATAATATTAGATATCCAATATTTTAGGTTATATTCTTTTATAAATCTTAATATCCATCTCATTTTTACTTCTCATCTCCTATTTTTTCAACATAATACTATCATAAAATAGTATTTATTACAATATTCGTATTATATTTCTAATTCCCGTTGTATGTGTCAAGTAAATGTAGGCAATTTTTTTATCTTTTTTTCTAATCCTCAAATGCTTTTGTCATCAACACTTTATTTAATTTTTGTTTGCTTAATAAACATAGCCTAAAAGCTACATTTCATCTCACTAAATTCTATTAATTTTGTAATTTCTTTCATGAATTTTAATTCTGAATGTCCTATTACTACTCCTGTTCCATTACTTTCTTGCACTTTTTCTTTTGCACAATGATTTTTCTTTGTCCTTTTTACTTGTTTTTCAATTTCTTTTATCCAACTTTCTACGCTTGTATCTATTGGGATTGGTTGTTCTAATTCATCTAACTTGAATTTTTCACTTAACACACATATCTTACTTAGAGCATTTGCTCCTCGTATTCCAAATGCTTTTCTACCACTACAAAACCTTTTCTTTAACTTACTAAATATTTGACTCTCTTGAGTTTCCATATTTCTATATTCTATGCCTTCTGGTGCCTCTGGTACTTCTAATACATCTTGATATCTCGCTAAATCATTACTTAAATAACTTTCTAATTTATTAAGTTTTTTCATTGCCTGATATTCGCCACCTAATTCATATCTTAACCCATTTATTACTGTCTTTATTTTTTCATATTCTTTTTTATTTATTAACTCTGTTACTAAATTCCTATATTTTTCTGGTACATCTCTTGTTATCTCTTGCATTATATGAAATTCGTCTTTCTGATAAAATCCTCCTTTGGCAGTCGTTCCTTTTGTCCATTTTGCTCCATCTCCATTTGTTACTCTTAACATTATCTTACTTACATCATACTGCCTAAATACTCTCGCATCTCTTAATTTTGCTATTTCTTTTGGTTTCATTATTCCTGCTATATATTGTTTATTTACTAAACTATGTCTTGGATCATCTTTTTTCCATCCTTCGTACATTACATGCAATTTAAGCTCTGTTTTTATTTTCATCTTTGGATTAAATTTTTTGTTCTCTTTTTCTGCTTTCTTTTTATTTTTCTCTAATCTTTCGGCTCTATCCTTTCCTTGTAAATTTATCCATAATCCATCTGCTTCTTCAAATAATGCTGTTATTTCTTTTAACCCTGCTACCAATTGATTTTTGTCAAATAATTTTCTTTCTTCTTTTTCTTTACTCGTTATTTTATCTCCAATTTTAACAATGATATTCCTTATTTTTTCATGGCTTAATGATATGTTCGTAGTTTCTTCTATTACTGTCTCGGCTTTTCTGTATGAATCTGTTATTGGAACTACTTCGACTACTTTTTCTACTAAATTGCTTGATACATTTCCTTCCGAATTTATATTTAATTTTTCATCTAACAAGTATACTGTTTTGGTT
>JAGBDU010000003.1 GCA_017937285.1 Clostridia bacterium | reverse complement strand
TTTATTTTTTGGCGAATTTTCAATTCGCTAGTTTTTTAAAAACTAATTTTCTTATGAATCTCTTTATTAATTTTATGTTAACTTTCGCAAAAAAATATTTTTTATAAAACAATTTATCTTAACCTCATATTTCCAAAATAAATTTAATAAAAAAAATAGCTTATAAACATATTACAGTTCACAAGCTATTTTTTTTATTTGTCTAATAATTCCAATATTCTTTCTAAATCTTCATTTGATACATATTCAATGATTATTTTTCCTTTTTTCTTTCCTGCATTCAACTTAACTTTTGTACCAAAAAATCCTTGAAACTTATCTTCTATATCTCTATATATTGATTCATATTGCTCTGTTTTTTCTTTGCCTTGCTTTTTATTTTTTACTTTTCTCTCTATTTCTCTTACAGAATCACCATTTTCAATTATTTGTAATGCAAATTCATATTGTTTATCTAATTCTTCTATAGCTAATAAAGATCTGCAATGACCTTCTGATAATTTTCCATCTAAAGCTAGCTCTATTACTCTTGGATCTAAGTTAAGCAATCTTACTGTATTTGTTAGAGCACTTCTACTTATTCCTAATGTTTCTGCTAATTGGGCTTGCGTCATACCATATTCGTCTAATAAAGCTCTAAAACTTCTTGCTTTTTCAATTGGATTTAAATCTTCTCTTTGTATATTTTCTATTAATGCTATTTCTTTTTTTTCTTTTTCTTCACTTTCCCTTATTATACATGGAATTTCTTCTAATCCTGCTTTTTTTGAAGCTCTCCAACGCCTTTCGCCTGCTATTATTTCATAATAATTTTCTTTTTTTGAAACAATTATAGGTTGTATTACTCCATATTTTTTTATTGACTCTGCTAATTCGTCTATACTTTCACTATTAAAAATTCTTCTTGGTTGATCTTTGTTTGGTTCTATTTCTGTTATTTTTATTTTATGTATTTTTTCTGAATTATTATCTTCGTCATTATTTTGCTTTTTTTCATTTTCTATATTATCTTTTTTTTGATATTCTTCTTTTTCGTCTTCTAATATAGTATTACTAAATAAAGCATCTAACCCTTTTCCTAAACCTGTTTTTTTAGTCAAAACTTTTACCTCCTTATTTATATATTATTTTAGAGATTCATTTTTTTTGATAAATTCTTTTGCGAATTTGTCATAACATTTTGAACCTTTAGATCTTGAATCATACATACATATTGGCATTCCATAACTTGGTGCTTCACTTAATTTTACATTTCTTGGTATTACCGTTTTATATACTTTATCATCAAAATAATTTTTTACCTCTTTTACCACTTGATTAGATAAATTAGTTCTAGCGTCATACATTGTTAATAAAGCTCCTTCTATTACTAAATCTTTATTCAATCTTTTTTTAACTAAATTTATTGTGTTTATTAATTGTCCTAATCCTTCTAGTGCGTAATATTCACATTGTATTGGTATTAAAACACTATCAGACGCAGTAAAAGCATTTAATGTTACTAAACCTAATGATGGTGGGCAATCTATTATTATATAATCATAATCATTTTTTATTTTACCTATTTTTTCTTTTAATTTGTACTCTCTCGCTTCTTGTGAAACTAATTGAACTTCTGCTCCTGCCACATTTATGTTTGATGGACATACTTCTAGATTTTTCATTTCTGTCATTTGTATTGTATTTTCTATTTCTACATCATCTACTAATACATCATATACAGAAAAGCTAGCTGTTTTTTCTACTCCTACTCCACTAGTTGCATTTCCTTGTGGGTCTGTATCTATTAATAATATTTTTTTTCCTTTTTTTGCTAATAAAGCACTTAAATTTACTGCTGTTGTAGTTTTACCTACTCCCCCTTTTTGATTTGCCACTGATATTACTTTCCCCAAAGTTATACCCCCATTCTTTCGTATTTATTAGTATATTTTTATATGATATATGATATAAAAATATTGATAATATGTCAATAATTATTTATATTTTTTATAATATAATTCCTTTGGAACGACCTATTTTAAGGCACCTGAACTGTAACTTTTGAACGGCTTACTTTTAGCTGTAAATAATAAATATATTTTATAATGGCTTTTTCTTAGGAATCCCTGCCTTTCTAGGATATATATCTAATGTTTTTTCTTTTTTTACTATTTTAATTATATATCTTTCACCGCTCTCTTCTGGTAATAACTTTTTTTCTATATTATCTATTTCACAATATAGTTGTTTTAATGCATTTTCTGCATTATTAATTTCTTCTAGAGCATTGCTACCTTTCATTGCAAGCACAGTTCCATTTACACATGCATATGGCACTAAATATTCTAATAAAATATTTAATGGGGCAACAGCTCTTGAAACTGCATAGTCGTATTTTTCTCTATATTCCTCTTTTTGTGCACATTCTTCGGCTCTACCATGTATAACTTCAATGTTCTCTAATTTTAATTCTTTTATAACCTCTTTTAAAAATATAGTTCTTTTATTTAATGAATCTAGCAATGTTATTTTTAATGAGTCATTATATATTTTTATTGGTATTCCTGGAAATCCAGCTCCTGTTCCTACATCGATTATTTTTGAATCATTTTTTAGTTGATTAGCTATTGTTAAAGAATCTATAAAATGCTTAATAATCATTTCTTTTGGTTCAATTATTGCTGTTAAATTTATTTTTTTATTCCATTCTTGTATTAACAACATATATTTATAAAATTTTTCTATTTTTTCATCTTCAATATTTATTGATATTTTTTCTGATAATTTTTTAAATTCTTTTGAAAATTCTTCTAATTCCATAATTATCCTTTCTAATTTTATTTTCTTTTTTGTTGCTCTAAATAAATCAATAATACAGATACATCAGCTGGAGAAACGCCAGAAATCCTTGATGCTTGCCCTATTGATCTAGGTTTAACCTTATTTAATTTTTGTCTTGCTTCTATTCTTAATCCTTTTATTTTATCATAATCTATTTCTTCTGATAAATGTTTGTCTTCTAATTTTTTAAATTTTTTAACTTGGTCTTCTTGCATTTTTATGTAACCTTCGTATTTTACTTGTATTTCTACTTCTTGCGATTCTGCTTTTGATAAATTTGGTCTTTCTTCATCAATTTCTGATAATTTTTCATAATTTAATTCTGTTCTTTTTAATAAATCTGCTAATTTTACTCCTGCACTTATTATAGATGAATTATTTTTTATTAAAAACCCATTAACTTTTTCAGTTGGTTTTATTGTTAATTTTTTTATTCTACTTATTTCTTCTTCAACATTCTTTTTCTTATTTAAGAATTTTTCATATCTTTCTTCTGATATTAAGCCAATTGAATGCCCAAGTTCTGTCAATCTTAAATCTGCATTATCTTGTCTTAATAATAATCTATACTCTGCTCTTGAAGTCATCATTCTATATGGTTCATTTGTCCCTTTTGTTACAATATCATCTATTAAAACTCCTATATATGCTTGAGATCTATCTAAAATAATAGGATCTTTTCCTTTTAATTTTAAGCTTGCGTTAATTCCTGCTATTAAACCTTGTGATGCTGCCTCTTCATACCCAGATGTTCCATTTGCTTGTCCTGCAAAAAATAGATTTTCAATTTTTTTATATTCTAATGAAAGCTTTAATTCTGATGGATCTATGCAATCATATTCAATTGCATAAGCAGGTCTTGTGAATTCTGCATTTTCTAATCCTGGTAATGTTCTATACATCGCAATTTGAACATCCTCTGGTAATGACGAGCTCATTCCTTGAACATACATTTCGTCTGTGTTTTCTCCCATTGGTTCAATAAATACTTGATGTCTTTCTTTGTCACTAAATCTTACAACTTTATCTTCTATTGACGGACAGTATCGTGGTCCTGTTCCTTCAATCATTCCTGCATATAATGGTGATCTATGTAAATTTGCCCTTATTATATCATGAGTTTTTTGATTTGTGTACGTCAAATAACAAGGTAATTGCTCTTTTTTTGGATCTATTTCGTCCTCTAAAGAGAATGCCTCGATTTGTTTTTCACCTTCTTGAATTTCCATTTTAGAAAAATCTATACTTTTTTTATTTATCCTTGCTGGTGTTCCTGTTTTAAATCTTACTAAATTTACACCTAATTTTTTTAAACATTCAGATAAACTATTTGCAGGAAACACTCCATCTGGACCACTTTCAAAAGAGTTTTCTCCTATAAATATTTTACCTTTTAAATAAGTTCCTGTAGCTACTATTATGGCATCAACATCATATATTGCACCTATATTAGTTTCAATAGATTTTACTTTATTGTTTTCTAATGTAATATTTACAATTTCAGCTTGTTTTAAATACAAGTTTTCTTGTTTTTCTAATGTATGCTTCATTTCTGCTTGATATTTTTTTCTATCTGCTTGTGCTCTTAAAGAATATACGGCTGGGCCTTTTGATTTATTTAGCATTTTTAATTGAATATAACTTTTATCAATATTTTTTCCCATTTCTCCGCCTAAACAATCTATTTCTCTTACTAAATGACCTTTCGAACTACCTCCTATATGTGGATTACATGGCATATTAGCTACTGCCTCTAAACTAATAGAAAACATTAATGTTTTCATTCCCATTCGTGCTGCAGCTAAAGCTGCTTCACACCCTGCATGTCCTGCTCCAATTACTGCAATATCGTATTTTCCTGCATTATATTTCATTTTTTCCTCCTTTTAGTTTTACGTGAAACTGATTTTATTTTCCTAAACAAAATTTAGAAAATATTTCATTTATAATATCTTCTGATATATCATCACCTGTTATTTTTCCTAAATCATTTAATACTTGTTTTAAGTAAATTTCTATAATATCTATTGGCATATGATTATTTATTGTGTTTTCAACTTCATCTATACTTTTAATTGCTTCATCAATTTGTTGTTTATGTCTTATGTTTGTTATTATTTCACCATTATCAATTTCAATATCATTAATTTGATACATTTCTGCAATTGATTTATATAATTCTTCTATATTTTCTCCTGTTTTTGCAGATATTTTTAAAACTTTTTTATTAAGCTCTTTTATATTATTGTTATTTTCTAAGTTACTTTGTTTTATGTCAACTTTATTTAACAATATTATTGCGTTTTTATCTTTAATTAAATTTAATATTACATAATCATCGTCTTCTAGTTCTTTTGTTCCGTCAAATATTGCAATTACTAGCTCTGCATCATCTATTAGTTTTTTTGATTTTTTTACTCCTATTTTTTCTATTTCATCGTTTGTTTCTCTTATTCCTGCTGTATCTATTAATTTTAGTGTTATTCCTTCAATTGTTACATATTCTTCTATTGTATCTCTTGTTGTTCCTTTTTGCTCACTTACAATAGCTCTTTCTTCATTTAAAATAGTATTTAATAGAGAAGATTTTCCTGCATTTGGCTTGCCTATAATTGCTGTTTTTATACCTTCTCTTAGTATTTTTCCATTTTTAAAAGTAGTGTTTAATTTTTCTAAATCTGATTTTATAATTTTTGTTGTTTTTAATATTTTTTGGTTTGTTACTTCTTCTATATCGTATTCTGGGTAATCAATTGATGCTTCTACATCAGCCATTAAGTCTAGTAATTTTGCTTTAATTGAGTTAATATTTTTAGATAAATTCCCTTCTAATTGTTTTATCGATGCTTTTGCTTCTTTATCGCTTTTTGAATTTATTAAATCAATTACTGATTCTGCTTGTATTAAATCTATTCTTCCATTTAAAAATGCTCTTTTAGTAAATTCACCTGGTTCTGCGAGTTTAGCTCCATTTTTTAAGCATTCTTCTAGTATAGTTCTTTCAACTATATATCCCCCGTGTGAATTTATTTCGCACATATTTTCCATTGTGTAGCTTTTAGGCGCAATAAAATATGATACTAATACTTCATCTATTACTTGGTTATTTGAATCAATTATATGTCCATATTTTATTGTATATCCCTTTGTTATGTTTTGATTATTATTTATCGGTTTAAATATTTTTTCTAGTATTTCAAAACATTCTTTTCCACTCATTCTTATAATTCCAATTCCACCATTTCCAGTAGCTGTTGATATTGCTGCTATAGTTTCCATACTTTCCTCCTAAAAAAAGTCAAAGTAAGATATATAGTGTATATACTAAAATCGAACTTTGACTTCTGATTTATTTTTTATTTATTTTTTCAATTACTATTCTTCTATTTGGCTCTTCTCCTATACTGTATGTTTTTATGTCTTTTACATTTTGCAATTTAGTATGTATTACTTTTCTTTCATATGCATTCATTGGCTCTAAAGTTATTTTTTTATTTGTTTTCATTACTGTTTTTGAAACTTTTATTGCTAAATCTTCTAATGCTTTTTCTCTTTTTTCTTTATACTTATTTATATTAAGATGTACTCTGACTTTTGAATTTGAGTTTTTATTTGCAATAGTAGTTAATATTGTTTGTAATGAATTTAATGTTTCTCCTCTATAACCAATTAATATTCCTGATTTTTCACCATTTATATTTATTATTATGTTTGAATTTTCTGAATATATTTCATAATTAAAAGATTTATCGACTTCTTCTATAAATTGTTTTAAAAATTGTTCTATTTTGTCTTTTATTAATTCAATATCTTGCTCACTAACATTATTTATAGGCTCTTTATTTTTTTCTTCTTTTAAAGTAATTTCAACTTTAACTACTCTAGGTGCTAAAATGTCAAAGAAACTTCTTTTTTCTTGTTCCAATATTTTAATTTCAACTTTGTCTTTACTCGTGTTTAGCTCTTTTAAACCTTTTTCAATTGCTTCATTTGTTGTCTTTCCTTCAGAAATAATTACTTTAGACATATTTTTGCCTCCTTAGATTTAATTTAACTATAATTTTTATTAAATTTAATGAGAATCAATCATAAGAGTTTTATTATTTTTATAGTCAATAAATTTATTTATTAATATTCTTTCTATTATCATTAACACATTACTTATAAACCAATATAATGCTAAACCAAGTGGTGCAACAAATGCAATTGATACTGCCATTATTGGCATCATATATGACATACTTTTATTCATCTGCTGTGTCATATCCATTTCATTTGAAGAAGAATCTTTATTTTCTTTAGATTTACTTTGATTTGTTGTTAATTTTATTGAAAGTACTGATGATACTACATATAGTATTGGAATTATATATACAGTGTAATCTTTTAGGTTTTGACTTGGAACTTTACTTAAATCTAATCCCATAAAATTCATATTAATTTTTACATCATCATTTTTATTAGATTTTTTTTGGATTATTTCTATTTCACTATAATTTGAAATTTTTCCATCTTCTTGAATAATTTCATTTTTATATCCTTCAATTATGCTTGAATCTAATTTTTTCATATAAGTTAATGGTCTGCTAACTAAATAGAATACAGATAATATTATTACAATTTGTAAGATTGCACTTATACATCCTGAAAATGGACTTAAATTTTCTTTTTTATATAGGCTCATTATTTCTTGATTCATCATCTCAGGGTTATTTTTATATTTAAACTGTATTTCTTTCATTTTATTTTGGATACTGGCTGTTTTTTTCATAGATTGCTGTTGTTTCATTGTTATTGGCAATAATATTACTCTTAATAATATTGTAAATAAAATTATTGCTATCCCATAATTTGAACCTACTACATTATATAACCACTCTAGTAAATATCCAAAAATATTTGCTATAAATGAAAACATTTTTTAATTTCCTCCTTACTTTAAAGGGTCATATCCTCCTTTAGAAAACGGATTACATTTTATTATTCTTTTAGCTGATAATAAACTTCCTTTTATGCATCCATATTTCTGAATTGCTTGTATTGCATATTCAGAACAAGTTGGATAATATTTACAATTATATCCTTTTCCTGATAATACAGGAGAAATAATTTTTTTATATTTTTTTATAATAAATATTAATATTTTTTTCATTTTACACCATGTTTGCTTTATCAAATAGATCTAACATTTCTTTATTTATATTATGAAAATTTGCATCTGTAATTTTAGCATTTTTATTCCATAAAAAAACAATATCTTTTCCTTTTTTTAATTTTTCTTTATTTATTCTATAACTTTCTCTAATTACTCTTTTAATTCTATTTCTTTTTACTGCTTTGCCTATTTTAGTATTTACTGCAATTCCTATAACATTTTCTTTTTTATGATTTTCTTTAATATAAATAATTATATATTTCCCTACAAAAAATTTTCCTTTTGATAAAACATTTTTAAATTCATAATTTTTTTTTAGTGTTTTTATTTTTTTCATAAAAATTTCGTTCTTTCTTCTTATTTTAAAAAAGAACCACTATTTTTATTGGTCCTTTTTTTTATTAAGCACTTAATTTAGCTCTTCCTTTAGCTCTTCTTGCTTTTAATACATTTCTACCAGCTCTTGTTTTCATTCTTTTCATAAATCCATGTTCTTTTTTCATTTGTCTATTTTTTGGTTGGAATGTTCTTTTCATTTATTTAGCACCTCCTAGTTATTATATTTATCACATTTAATAATTTTTCCAAATTATTTTCCAGTGTTACAATTATACAACCTTCTGTATATTTATGTCAATACCAAATTTTAAAATTCAAAATATTTTATATTTTTATTGACTAATATATCTAAGTTTTGATATGATATAAGAACGATAGGGAATATAGGCTTTGAAGGTTTTTCTTATTGGTAATTTTTACCAAGTTATCCACATTTGTGGACATTTATCAACATATGTGGATAACTTTGTGGATAACTTTCAAACCTTTAATTTTGGAAGGGTTGAGCATGATGCAAAATGAATTAAATGAACTTTTAACAAAAGCAAAAGAACTTTTAAAAGATGAAACAACAAAAATATCTTATGAAACTTGGATTAAAAATTTAGAAATTCAAAGTTTTGATAATGATACTATTGTATTGGTGGCTTCTTCTAGTTTTCAAAAAGAATCAATACAATCAAGATATCATGATTTATTAACAAATACTTTTAACTTTATAACAAATAAAGAATGTACCGTAAATATTATATCAAAAGACGAATTGCAAGAAGATAACGCAATGAGTCTTTCGAGTGATGTTAATTATGGATATTCAAATGCAACATTAAATCCAAAATATACTTTTGATACATTTGTTGTTGGTAATAATAATAGGTTTGCTCATGCAGCAGCTTTAGCAGTTGCTGAGGCTCCTGCAACTTCATATAATCCTTTATTTATATATGGTGGAGTTGGTTTGGGTAAAACTCACTTAATGCATGCCATTGGTAATGCTATATTAAGAAAAAATAAAAATTCAAATATTTTATATGTAACTTCTGAAAAATTTACTAACCAACTTATTAATGCCATAAAGGATAATACTAGTGCACAGTTTAGAGATAAATATAGAAATATTGATGTTTTATTAATAGATGATATTCAATTTATAGCAGGAAAAGAGCGAATTCAAGAAGAGTTTTTCCATACATTTAATACTCTTCATGAGAGCGGAAAACAAATTATACTTTCAAGTGATAGACCACCAAAAGATATTCAATTGCTAGAAGATAGATTAAAATCTCGTTTTGAATGGGGTCTTATTGCTGATATTTCTAATCCAGATTATGAAACACGTTTAGCAATTTTAAGAAAAAAAGCTCAATTAGATAATATAATAATTGATGATGAAATTCTTTCAAACATTGCAAATAGAATAGATTCAAACATAAGAGAATTAGAAGGAACATTAAATAAATTAATAGCAAAATCATCATTAACTAATAGTCCTATAACAATGGAAATGGCAGAAAGAGCTATTAATGATATTGTTGCACAGCAAGAAAAAGTTATCTCTCCTGAATTTATTCAAGAAACTGTTGCAAAATATTTTAATATTAATGCAAAAGATTTGAAAGGTTCAAAGAGATCAAACGATATTGCTTTTCCTAGACAAATTGCAATGTACCTTTGTAGAAATGTTGCTCAAATGTCTTTACCTCAAATTGGTAAGGATTTTGGTAAAAGAGATCACACAACAGTTATGCATGCTTGTACTAAAATTGAAACTGAAATAAAAGAAAACCAAAATACTAAGCTAATTGTGGAAAGTGTGAAAAACATTTTATTAGCCGATAAATAGCATCATATCAAGTAAAACTTAAATTTTTGTTAATTTTTTAAAACAAAAAATTTTAACCTCAATCCCTTCTTACGGAAGCGATTGATTAGATATCCACAGGGGGGTGTGGATATCGTGTGGACAACCTGTGGATAACTTAGTTTTCCACAATTCATTTTTTTTACTGTGGATAACTTCTATAGTTTTCCACAGAAATATCAACATCCAAAACCATAGGGAAATCAGTTATACACATAGTTATCCACATAATCCACAGTACCTACTACTACTACTACTAAATATATTTATTTATTATATAATAAAGGAGACGTCAAAATGAAAATTATTTGTGAAAAAGAAAAAATCATAAAAGCTCTTAATTCCGTAACTAAAGCTGTATCTTCTAAAACTACAATGCCTATATTAGAAGGTATACTTATTCAAACAAATAATAATGAAGTTAAATTAACAACTTATGATTTAGAAATAGGAATTGAATATATTATTGATTGTGAAGTACAAGAAGAAGGTGCTATAGTTGTTAATGCAACCATGTTTAGCGAAATAATAAGAAAATTGCCTAATACTGAAATAACTATATATGTAAATGAAAATAATTTATTAGTTATTGAATGTGAAGGTTCATTATATAAATTAGCAACAATGAATCCTAGCGAATTTCCAGAATTACCTCAAATTAATATAGAAAATTCTATTCAAATAGAGCAAAATATTTTAAAAGATATGATTAGAAAAACAATTTTTGCAGTAAGTAATGAAGAAAATAGACCAATTTTTACAGGTTGTTTATTTGAAATATCTAATAATAAATTAAATTTAGTTGCAGTAGATGGATTTAGATTAGCTTGGAAAAGTAAATATTTGCAGAGCAAAGTTAATGATTTTAGTGCAGTTATTCCTGGAAGAACATTAAACGAAATAAACAAAATATTAGTAGATTCTTTTGAAACATTAAAAATAGGTGTTGCTAAAAATCAAGCTTTATTTGAACTAGAAAATTGTAAAATTGTAACTAGATTATTAGATGGAGAGTTTTTAAATTATTCTAGTGTTATACCTGAAACTTGGGAAACTAGAATAAGAGTAAATAAAGAAAATTTACAAAATTGTTTTGAGAGAATTTCTTTAATTTCATCTTCTAGTATGGAAAAAGAAAAAAAATATCCTGTTAAAGTTTCTATAGATATTGGAAAAGTTATTATTTCATGTACTAATCAGACTGGTGATGCAAAAGAGGAGATGTATGTATCAACAGAAGGTAAAAACTTAGAAGTTGGATTTAATCCAAAATATTTTTTAGATGCATGCAGATCTATTGATGATGAAGAAATTTTTGTGGATTTTGGAACAAGTATATCTCCATGTATTATTAGACCTGTAAATGATGGTGATTATATTTATATGATTTTACCAATTAGAATGAAAGAGTAAAAAAGTTATCCACAAAAGAGGTAAAATATGTTAATAACTGATTTGAAAATTGAAAATTTTAGGAATTATGAAAGTTTAAATTTAAAATTTAATAATAATATTAATATTTTTTATGGCAATAATGCACAGGGAAAAACTAATATAATTGAATCTATATTTTTATGTGCAATCGGAAAATCGTTTAGAACTAGTAAAGATAAAGAATTATTAAAATTTAATAAAGAATTTTTAAAAGTAGAAATTAATTATAAAAAGAGCGATAGAGAAGGTAAAGTAAAAATAGAAATTTCTGATAAAAAAAATGTTTATATAAATGGTATTAAAACAAAAAAACTTAGTGAATTATTAGGTAAAATAAATGTCGTTATATTTACACCAGATGATATAAATATTTTAAAAAATGGTCCTAAAATGAGAAGACGTTTTTTAGATATTATGATTAGTCAATTGCGACCTAATTATATTTACTGTTTAAATATGTATTTAAAAACTTTAGAGCAAAGAAATATATATTTAAAGCAAATAAAAACAGAAAAGAAAAATCCAGATTTATTAGATTTATGGAATTTAAAATTAGCTGAATATGGCGAAAAAGTGTATAATTACAGAAAAGAATTTATTGAAAAAATAAAAGAAAAAATAAATTTAATTCATAAAAATATTACAAATGATAATGAAAATATTAGTTTAGAATATGTATCAGATTTTAAAGATAAAGAAAATTTTTATTCTTTATTGAATGAAAATAAAAATATTGATATAATGAGAGGAACAACATCAAAAGGAATTCATAGAGATGATTTTGTAGTATATTTAAATGGGAAAAGTGTAAATATATATGGTTCGCAAGGGCAAAATAGAACTGTTGTATTGTCATTAAAAATGTCTGAGTTACAAGTTATAAAAGATGAAATAGGTGAAAATCCAATTTTATTATTAGATGATTTTATGTCTGAATTAGATAAAGAAAGAAGAAATAATTTTTTGAAAAATATTGGAGATACACAAGTTATTGTAACATGTACAGATAAATTAGATATTGAAAATTTAAATTATTATATGTATAATGTCGTAAATGGTGAAGTGTTTTTTGAAAAGTAATTATAAAGATATGTAAAAAAGCAATGAACCTTTTTACGTATATAAATAAAATGTCAAAAATAAAAATTTTGATAAGCTACAATAGAAAGGGTTGAAAATTAATGGAAAAATTTGAACATGAGTATGGTGCTGAGCAAATACAAGTATTAGAAGGCTTAGAAGCAGTAAGAAAAAGACCTGGTATGTATATAGGAAGCGTATCAGTAAGAGGTTTACATCATTTGGTTTATGAAATAGTAGATAACTGTGTTGATGAAGCTTTGGCAGGATATTGTACTCATATAGAAGTTGTGATAGAGCCAGGAAATATAATTGCTGTATCAGATAATGGTAGAGGAATACCTGTTGATATACATCCAAAAACAAAAATTTCTGCAGCCGAAACTGTATATACAGTTTTACATGCTGGTGGAAAATTTGGAGGAGATAGTGGATATAAAGTATCTGGTGGATTACACGGTGTTGGTGCATCTGTTGTAAATGCTTTATCTGAATGGACAGAAGTTACAATCCAAAGAGATGGTGGACTATATCAAATGAAATTTGAAAGAGGTAAAACTGTTCAAAATCTAACAAGATTAGGAGATTCTGATAAAACAGGAACTAAAGTTAGATTTTTAGCTGATGATACAATTTTTGAAACTTTAGAGTATGATTTTAATACTTTAGAATCTAGATTTAGAGAAATGGCTTTTTTAACAAAAGGTTTATACATATCTATTGAAGATAAGAGAGATGAAGAAAATATTAAAAAATCTGAATTTTGCTATGAAGGTGGACTAGTATCTTTTGTTGAATATTTAAACAATAATAAAGACAAACTACATCCTACACCTATATATATTGATAAGCAAGATTCAGAAGTTCCTGTTGAAATTGCATTTCAATATACAAGTGCATATTCAGAAAATATATATACTTTTGTTAATAATATTAATACTATCGAAGGTGGAACTCATTTAGAAGGATTTAAAAGATCTTTAACAAAAACATTTAATGAATATGCTAAATCACATAATATATTAAAAGAAAAAGATGGAAATTTGCAAGGTGAGGATATAAGAGAAGGTATTACAGCTGTTGTTTCTGTAAAAGTTAAAGAGCCTCAATTTGAAGGTCAAACTAAAACTAAATTAGGAAATAGTAATGTTACTGGTATTGTGCAGAGCTTAGTAAACGAGGCATTATCAGCATTCTTAGAAGAGAATCCTAATGTAGCAAAGGCTATTTTAGAAAAATGTGTTAGTGCATCTAGAGCAAGAGAGGCTGCTAGAAAAGCAAGAGAATTAGTTAGAAGAAAGACAGCATTAGAATCTACAACACTTCCAGGAAAGCTTGCAGATTGTAGTAGTAAAAATGCAGAAGAATGTGAGGTTTATATAGTCGAAGGAGACTCTGCTGGAGGAAGTGCAAAACAAGGTAGAGATAGAAGATATCAAGCTATTTTACCATTATGGGGAAAAATGCTTAATGTTGAAAAAGCAAGAGCTGACAAAATTTATGGAAATGATAAATTAAATCCAGTAATTGTAGCCGTAGGCGCAGGCATTGGTGCAGAATTTGATATAACTAAAATTCGTTATGGAAAAGTAATTATAATGGCCGATGCCGATGTTGATGGAGCTCATATTAGAACATTATTACTAACATTTTTCTTCAGATATATGAGACCATTAATTGAAAATGGAAACGTTTATTTAGCACAACCACCACTTTATAAATTATCAAAAAGAGGAATTGATGATATATATTGTTACACTGATGAAGAGCTAAATGAGGCTTATGCAGAGCTTGAAAAAAAGGGTATTTCAATAGATCAATTATCTATACAAAGATATAAAGGTCTTGGAGAAATGAATCCAGAGCAATTATGGGAAACTACAATGGATCCAGAAAGAAGAACTTTAGTTAGAGTAACATTAGATGATGCAATAAAAGCAGATGCAACATTTTCAATGTTAATGGGAGACGAAGTTGAACCTAGAAGAAAATTTATCGAAGAAAATGCAAAATATGTAGTTAATTTAGATATATAGATGAAAAAAATGGGAAAAGAGAACCGTCCCCTTTTCCCATTTTTTTGTAATGAAATGTAATTACTGTAGAAAAATGTCGAAATCTGGAGTACGAAAACAGTTGACACAAGATTACATTAAATTTATAATAATATTGTAGAATAAAAAAGATAGGAGGTTGTGGATAATATTTAGTAAAAAAAAAGAAGAAATTAATTCAACACAGTCTTGGTTGCAGTTAAATAAAATACTAACAAATGGAATTATAAAAATTGAAGATAAATATATAAAAATAATAAAAGTAATTCCAATAAACTTCAGTTTAAAGTCTGAATTAGAAAAAGAAGCAATTTTAAATTCATATAAGCTTTTTTTAAAAACTTTTAATTTCGATTTACAAATTTTAATTCAAAGTAAAAAAGAAGATTTATCTAAACACATTTCTTGTGTAGAATCCCAGAAAAATAATGAAAATAAAAAAATACAAAATATTTCACAAAATTATATTGATTATATTCTTGAATTAAATAAAAAGAAAAAATCATCTACAAAAAATTTTTATATAATTATTGAAAGCAATAATATTAATAAAGAAATGGAGAATTTTGAAGAAATAGCCTGTGATGAATTAAATGAAAAATATCTAAAAATAAAAGATTGTTTATCTAGATGTGGAAATATGATTATAAATATTACTGAAAAAGAAGAAATAAAAGATATATTATTTTCATTTCTAAATAGCCAAAAATTTATTTTTGAATAAAAGGAGATGATAAAATTAAAGAAAAAAACTTAAAAGTAAATTTAAAAAATTCATTATTATATAAAGGTGGATTTGATACAAAAGATTATATTGCACCATCATATATTAATGTTATGAATCCTAAATATTTAGAAATAGATAACGTTTTTTATTCAACATTGCTAGTTATAAATTACAGCAGAGAGCAAAATGATTTAATTTTAAAAGATATAATAGATACAAATATAAATATAAATGTTTCTATGTTTTATGAAAAGCAAAATACATATAAAGTTATTAAAGATTTAACATATCATATAGGTAATGTTGGAGTCGATTTACAAAGTTATAGTGAAAGCAGGCAAGATATAGATATTGCTGCATTTACATATAATGATGCAAAATATATAAGAAAAGAAATGCAGCTGAATAACGAGGATTTATATTATATATATATTTATTTAAATATTTTTTCACAAGACAAAAGAGATTTAGAATATGTTTTAAATAAAGTAGAAGGAATATTACAAAGTAAAGGAATGCAAACGAGAAGGGCTTATTTTAGGCAAGAGCAGGCATATAAAAGTTGTTTACCTATTTTTCACAATAATAGAGATATAAAAAATGTAGCAAGAAGAAATGTATTAACAAGTGGATTATTAGCAACATATCCATTTATAAGTTCTTCTATATTTGATGAAAATGGAATATTTATTGGCTCAAATATGAATAATAACTCATTAGTATTTATTGATAAATATAATAATAATAAATATAAAAATGCTAATATGTGTATTTTTGGAACGAGTGGTGCTGGAAAATCATATTATACAAAGTTATTAATTTTAAGGTATAGATTACTTGGGATAGAGCAATATGTTATAGATCCAGAAAGAGAATATACAAATTTATGTAATAATTTAGGTGGAACTTTATTAAAAATAGGACCAAATTCTGATACATATATTAATATATTTGATATAAGAGAAGAGAGTTTAGAAGATAACCAAAATGGATATTTAGCAAGCAAAATTAATAAATTATTAGGATTTTTTAATTTAATATTTGGTGATATGAATGAAGAAGAAAAGTCTATTGTAGAAGAAAAATTAATTGAAGCATATGGCAGTAAAGGTATAAATTTTAATGATGAAAGTTTATATAAAGAAAATGATAAAAATAAAATAAATATTAAAAGAAAATTTAAAGAAACGCATGATATGCCTATATTAGAAGATTTTTATAATATATTATTAAAAGATAAAAATACAGAAAGTTTCAGAATAAAGCTTATTCCGTTTGTAAAGGGCTCTCTTAGTTTTTTTAATAATTATACAAATATAGAATTAAATAATAAAATAATTGTAGGTGATATATATGAACTTGGTGAAGATAACTTAAAATATGGAATGTACGTTTTTACAGAGCTATTTTGGGACAAAATTAAGAAAAATAGAACTATAAAAAAATCGATATATTTAGATGAAATATGGAGATTAATTGGAGTTACATCAAATAAAGAAGTGGCAAGTTTTATTTATAAAATTTTTAAAACAATAAGAAAATATGGAGGAAGTGCTGTTGCAATAACACAAGATATATCTGATTTGTTCAGTTTAGAAGATGGTGTATATGGAAGAAGTATATTAAATAATTCAAGTGTGAAAAATTTCTTTTCTTTAGAAGAAGAAAATTTAAATATTTTGCAAAAATTCGAAAATATATCAGATAGAGAAAAAATAGAAATAAAATCTTTAAAAAGAGGTGAGGCTCTTATGATAGTTGGAGATGATCATATTGTTACTAGAATAGAAGCTGCAGATTTTGAAAATGATATAATAGTTGGAGGTAAAATTGATTAAAATAGTTACTGCTTTGGGTAATCCAAATTTAAATAATGAATTAAACAAATATAGAGAATTTGAAATAATCGGTAAAGATATTCAATATATGGATGGAATTATAGAAATATTGGAATTAAATGCTAATATAGATTATTTAATAATTAGTGAAATATTAGATGGTCAAATTAGTTTAGAAAATTTAATTGATATTATATATAAAATAAATAAAAAAATAAAAATA
>JAGBDU010000041.1 GCA_017937285.1 Clostridia bacterium | reverse complement strand
AATTACTATTTTCTTTTTACTTTGTTAATTGATAACTTTGTTCTATCATTTCTTTTACTAATGTCTTGTCCACTTTTTCATCTACAATAATTGTATTCCAATGTTCCTTATTCATGTGATATGCAGGTATTATATAATCATAAGTATTTCTTAATATATCAGAATAGTTTGGATCTGTTTTTACATTAAGATATAACTTATTATTGACATTCATAATTAGTGCAAACCACTTTTTATTCTTGCAATGTTTCATTGTAACAGATTCAAAATCATCTGGAAATGGACAATCTTTAAATGTATTTTCTAATGTTAAACAATATTCTATTATTTCTTCTTTATTCATATCTAAGCCCTTATAATAAACTACTAAATTTCTTACTATATTTTTCTATATCTTTTGTGCTTTGACTCATTATAAAATCTGTAACTTTTATTTTAAATCTTTCTACTTCATCATTTGTATAATTCTTATTTTCTACATTTATTCCTGCTTCATTAAATAGTTGTATATCTTTATTGGAAAATTGCATTGTTCATTCCTTCTTTCATTTATTGTTTCATTAAAATTATACCTTTTATACTTGGATGCAATAATTTCACAAAATCTGTAGCATCTTGGTTTGTTCCAACTACACTACCATAATGAATTGGGATTGCTATTTTAGGTTGTATTTCGTTGATTAATTGTGCTGCCTCTTTGAAATCCATTGTATATGTTCCTCCAACTGGAACAAAAGCAACATCACATTTTACTTTTTTATTTTCTTCTGTAATGTCTGTATCTCCTGCAATATAATATCTAATATTATTTATTGTAATAATGTAGCCAACCCAATCGTTTCCTTTTGGATGGAATGTTTTGTTTGTATTATATGCTGGTATTGTTTTAAATTTAATTCCTTTTACCACATATTCTTTGTTTGGCTCTACTGTAATAATTGCATTTTTATTTATGCCTTTTCTTAACAGTTTTGTTAATAATTCTTCTGGTATTATAATAGTTGTATTTTCATTTATAACCTTATCTATATCTTCTTCAGAATAATGGTCATAGTGGTCGTGTGTTATAAAAATAATATCTGCATCATTAAAATTTCTATCTATTTTAAATGGATCTATATAAATTATTTTTTCTTTGTTAATTCTTATACTGCTATGATATAAAACTTCTATATTATCTAACATATATTCCTCCTTGATTTTTTGCATTGTATCATAAAAAAGCAAAAAAATAAATAGTATCAAGCAAAGTTTTATATACCTTACTTGATACTATTTTTATTCATATTTAGGACTACCATACCCCATAACTTGAACATCATCAAAAGAGTACATTCTTTCAGCACATTTGTTACTTGTGTTTCCCTCTATTGTATAAATATTTCTATTCGTAATATCTGTTCTTGTTACAATTCCAACATGGTCGCTTGTCCCATCTTGATTACCATTTTCATCTTTCCAATCGAAAAAAATTATATCTCCAACTATTGGATAATAACTTTCTCCTCTATCGTGCCATTGTTCTTTTTCTTTAAACCATTCTATTCCATTAACACACCCTGCAAATTTAGGAATAATACCTTTATCTATGTAACCACATTCGTTTGCACACCAACTCACAAAACAAGCACACCAATGTACATGTTCTTCAAATCCATACCATTTCCAAAATTTATCTCCTCCCTCATTTCCTATCTGTGCTTTTGCAACTAATACTATTTCACTATTAGGAATTTGTGAGGTATCATAATCTGCATCCCCATCACTATTAAAAATTGCAGCTACAAATCCTCCAATTAAAGCTATTACTAAAATAATTACAACTGCTACCCAACCTCCTGCAACTATTGCAGAAATAATAGCTTTTGTTGCAGCAATTATTGCCTTTACTGTTGCTATTGTTGCTTTCACAGTTACCTTAACTGCTTTTATAGTTAATTGTGCTGTTCTTTTAGCAATCATTATTGCTCTTTTACTTGCTTTAAAACTTTGTTTTGCCACTTTTGCACTATTTTTAGCAACTTGTTCAGATGTTTTTATTCCTTTTTTAGTAAGTTTAGCTCCATTCTTTGCATATTTAATGCTTTTTTGAGTTCCATTCTTTATTGTTCGTTTTTTTACTGCATTTTTAATTTGCTGTGCTTTCTTCTGTTTTATTTTAGATTTAATGTTTGATATTTTTTCTTTACTTTTTATGATATTCTGTTTTGTATTTTCTAATGATTTTTTCCCTATTTCATTACTCTTTGTTGCACCTTTTCTTGATAGATAACTTATATCATTTTGAATATGATTACTTGCATAATTTTCTGCTGAAGTATTTTCTTCTTTTGATGTAAATTCATTTAATCGTTCTTTTGTAGTTACTAAATTGTTTTTAAAGTTTTGTGTTTGTACTACTTTTTTATCTAATTGTTTTATTATACTTTTTTCTTTTAACTTTATATCTGGCATTTATACCACCTCCAGACTTTTATATTTTCTTTGCTATAATTACCATTCTTCCATTCTTTTGTGAATATTCACAAGTAGATAATGTAATTAGCTTATCTACATAATTCACTTTGACATTTGTATTGTAAAACTCATAATTTCGACATTTTTCTACAAATGAATTAAAATCATTTTCATCATAAAACTTTGTATAATTATAATATTTAAAGCCTTTATCAGAATAAGCAACTGTTTTAAATGCAAATACTATTTCATAATCATTTTCAATAGTTTTATTATCTTCTAATGTATAAAACTTAATATATTTGTGGTTCTTATAATAATTATAATTCTTGTAATTATCTAAATTAGAAAACATTGTACTATTCTTCATGTGATGACCATATATAATTAAGTTATCACTTGTTTTCAAATTACAATGCTCTGCTAAATATGGAGTTCCACTACTTGAATAATTTTTATAAACATTTCTATGAAGATAGAAATCTCCATTTTGCATAACAGGATAATTTATATTTGTTCCATCAATTTTAATCCACCCAATTATGTCTGTATTTATTTTTAAAATGCTTTCTAAATTGTAATTTCCAACATTTTTAGATGATAAATTACTTGTTTCATTTTTAAAATTGTCTGTAATTTGATTTTGGTCGATCGTTTTTTCTTCTTCCTGAACTACTTCCTGCAATTCTTCAAATAATTCATTTTCTTTCTTATTTTCTGCAATTTCTTTTATAAAAAAATAACTACTAATAGCTAAAATAACTATTAGTAGTATTAAAACCAAACTATATATTTTATTCATTAAGACTCTCCTGGTTTAGTTGTCATCAGCCTATATAGTTCTGTATTTTTTGGAAATTTATTAACAAAAGGAACTAATGATGAACCTACTTTTATAAGTCCTTCTCCTGCTCCTACATTTGTTATGAAGCTCATCTGTAAATCAGATATATTTAATAATTTTGCAAGTTCAATTCTATCTGTACTTGCTTGATTAAGCATTATTATAAATTCAGAGTTTGCAAGCATAGTTCTAGCAGTATGACTTTGTAATAAATCTTCAACATTTTGTGTTATACCTGTGCAGAAAGCTCCATATTTTCTAACTCGTTTCCAAAGTGTAAATAAGAAATTTGCAGAATATTCATATTGGAATAATAAATATATTTCATCAATGAAAATATAAGTATTTTTTCCTTTTGTTCTATTAGCAGTAATTCTATTCAATATAGAATCTAATACTACTAACATTCCTATTGGTTGTAATTGTTTACCTAATTCTAAAATATCATAGCATATTAAACTATTAGATGTATTTACATTAGTGTTCATAGCAAATGTATTTAAAGAACCATTTGTAAATAATTCTATTGCAAGTGCTATTTCTTTTGCCTCATCTTCTGGTTGTTTCAATAGTTCTTCTCTAAAATCTTGCAGAGTTGGTGGTATTCCTTGATAATTTCCTTGTTGGAATACTCTATAAACATTTGCCGTACATCTATCAATTATTGATTTTTGTTTCGGTCCGAGATTTCCACTACCAATTAGTTGTTCACACAAAGATAATATAAATTCAGATTTTAATATTACTGGATTTGCTCCATCTCCATATTGAGAGTTCATATCCATTGCATTTATGTGATTATTACTTACTGCTGATATTTTAATTACCTCTCCACCTAAAGATTTAACAAGTGGTGCATATTCGGATTCTGGGTCTATTAAAATAATGTCTGCATTTGGATCTCGTAATCTTATTGAAGTTATTTCTTGCTTTCCTGCAAATGATTTACCACTACCAGATACTCCCAAAATGAATGAGTTTCCATTTAAAAGTTGTCTTCTATCTGCAATAATCATATTTTTACTAATAGCATTTTGACCATAAAAAATACCATTCTCGTGCCTAATTTCTTGCACTTTGAATGGCATAAATACTGCTAAACTTTCAGTAGTTAAAGTTCTTACTGCATCTATTTTTCTAACTCCAAACGGTAATACTGTGTTAAGTCCATCTAATTGTTGAAATCTTAATATTCCAAGCTGACATAGATTTTTACTAGCTATTTTTAAAATTGCATCTGTCACACTTTCTAATTTTTCTTTTGATTCTTCTGTTATTACCATTGTAATAACTCCTAAAAACATTCTTTGGTCACGAATAGTCAAGTCATCTAACATTTCTTTTGAGTCATTTCTTTGTTGTTCCATATCATAAGGTATTATTGCAGAAAAATTATTTTGAGCATTCTGTTTTCTCTGCCAGTTTGTAATATTAGTTTCTACACCTAATCTACGATTTTCTGCCTCTTTTACTGCCTCGTCCATTGGTATTGGAATAACATCTATTGATAACATCATATTTTTATTTAAGTCTGTAAGTTCTGTTACCATATCATCATTGATATAACTAGAATATTCCTTTAAGAATAATACTCTCCCATATCTATCTCCCATTTTAAAGTGATCTCTTTCCAATTCTACTGTATCAGGACAAATAAAATCTTTGAAATTATGACCTTTTTTCATTGTTTCGTGTATATCAAACCTAAAAGAAGTTTCTTCTCCTGTTCTATAAAAGTCGTGTGCTATTCTTAATCTTTCTTTTGCATCTAATTCAACGCATTTTGAACCTAATGTATTAAATCTGCTTATCAATTCACTACCTGCTCTATTAAAATAATTTCGAGCTTCTTCGACATTTTTCTTATAAACAGATATTGTTATTATCTTTTCTTGCACTATCTCATTTGCATTTTTTGCTTGAGATACAAGCATTTTATTATATTCTTTTCTATAATCATTAAGTTCATCATTGCTTTCATCTAGTAATATTGTTTTTTCAAAATCTAATTTATTTATTCTTCTATTATTTATTGTAATTTTAGTTATTGCTCCAACATCTAATGAATTTAATAAATCAGAATAATCTAAAAACATTGCCTCTTTATCTTCTTTACTAGCAACTGCATAATTTATATCCATAAACTTAAATGATTTTGAAAATTTATTTTTACTTACTTGAAAAATTCCATCTTCCCATATTGCTTTTATTGGAATAATATCTTGAACAGATCTCGGTATTTTAAATTTTTCTTTATCTAATTTAAAAATCTTATTAAGAGTTCTCATTATTTTTTACCTCCTTTTTCTTCTTTTTATCTTTCTTTTCTTTCTTCTTTTTCTGTGGTTTTAATAAACTTTGCTTTAATTTTTTATCAATAGTTGGTTTAAAGTTTTGGGCATATATATTTGTTGCTTTAAATGTTAATTTTTTAGGTGTCAAAAACTCTGATTTTATTACTGCAACAATAAACTTTTCTGCTGTCATTCCGTTATATTTAACAAATCCAAGTACAGCAAAAGGTGCAGCACCTAATATACAAATCCACGATAAAGTTTCTAACCCTAAATATGGTTTGAGTGCAAAATATAAAACAACTGCAACAATACAAGCTATTACAGAAAAAATGAACTGCCTTAAAGACAGTCCAAAAAATATACTCTCACTAAATTCTCTAATATCTTTGTTTATTTTTACTTCCATCTATCTTGCCTCCTTATTTCTTTTTGCTTTTGTTTTTTTCTCTTGTTCCAACTTATCTCTTGCTTCTTCAAGTATGTATTCGTCTATCATTTTGTAATCTTTAACTTCAATCTCTCCTTGTTGTAATTTTATAAGTCTGTCAATAATTTTTTCTCTTAAATCAGGATTACACTTATCTAAAAATATTCCCATTGTAGTTGCAAGTGGTGTCATTGATGGATTTTGGTAATCATATATTTTCAAATCTGTCATTCCACTTTTGGTATTTATATCAACTATAACATCTGGTAGATCTTCAAACTTAATTACTACCTCATCACATCCATCATCAACATATAATAATTTTTCCTTATCTTTTAAAATTTTCATAACTTCTTCAACACTATAAAATTGATAATCTTCCATAATTTTATCTTCCTCCTTCTCACTAAAAGTATCAGCTAAATTTTCTCCTGCTAAAACTCTTTT
>JAGBDU010000040.1 GCA_017937285.1 Clostridia bacterium | reverse complement strand
TTTTCTGTAATTTTATAGAAAAAAATTAAATTTTATGATATAATTTGAAAAGTTTTAAGGAGGTTATATATTATAACCGCAAAAACTTAAAAAACTTATGTATGAACACTTACATAAGATTATAAAAAATACGAAAAACAAGAAAAAATGGCGAATAAAAGCCTCGAAACCCTTGATATTATAACTGTTTTAATGAAGAACGACAGGGTACGCGAATTTGAATGGTTAGATACGAGGAGTTGAGAGGAAGACAGATATCAAAAACAAATAAATGAAATGAACTTTAGGGACGTTCCTTAAAGTTCATATAAGTGGGGGTAAAAATTATAATATGGGGGAAATATCACATATAAGGAGGTTTTTACATGCCACGAAATGCCAGAAAAGATAATTACTCTCAATTTCTTCATGTAATGGTACAAGGAATAAATAAGGAGTATATCTTCGCAGAAGAAATAGAGATAAAAGTGTATTTAAAATATTTAAAAGAAAATTTAGAAAATAGAAAATTAGAAATTATCGCATATTGTATCATGAATAATCATGCACATTTTTTAATATATACACAAGATATTATGGAAATTTCAAAATTAATGAGCAAATTAAATACAAAATATGCTATATACTATAATAAAAAACACAATAGATGTGGATATGTTTTTAGAAATAGATATAAATCAGAGGAAATATTAACATATGAACATCTAATGAGTTGTATAAATTATATTCACAATAATCCAGTAAAAGCAAAAATGTGTAAAAATAAAAAAGATTACAAGTTTTCAAGTTATAATGAATATAAAGGGAAAAATATTATAATAAATATTAAATCAATCAAGAAAATTTTTGATAGTTATGGTATATTTATAGATGATATTTTTAGTCATGAATATGAATTATATCAATTCATGGAATATAACCAAAGTTATGATAGAGAAAGTAAAAAGCAAGAAATATTTAATGATTTTTGCAAAAAAAATAATATTATTGATATTAAAGAGTTAATAGATAATAAACAAAAATTAAAAAAGTTATCAACTATAATGTATATAGAGTATAATTATACTCAAAAAGAAATTGCAGAATTATTAGGAATAAATAGACTAAGGGTACATAGAATATTGCATGAACTTTAAGGAACGTCCCCAAAGTTCCCCAAAGTTCATACGGAAAGGAAAAAACAATGAGTAAACTATTATTAATTGATGGAAACAGTATATTAAACAGAGCGTTTTATGGAATAATGAGCAGCAAAATGCTTACAACAAAAGATGGAACATATACAAATGCAGTATATGGATTTTTAGCAATAATGTTTAAAGTTCAAGAAGAGCTATCACCAGACTATATGGCAGTAACATTTGACCTAAAAGCACCAACAGCAAGACACAAAATGTATGAAGGATATAAAGCAAATCGTAAAGGTATGCCAAACGAATTAGCAGCACAAATGCCAATTATAAAAGATGTATTAACAAAAATGAATATAACAATAATAGAAAAAGAAGGTTATGAAGGTGATGATATACTAGGAACTTTTGCAAAAATTGGAGAAGCGGAAGGACTGGAAGTAGTAATACTTTCAGGAGATAGAGATACATTCCAGCTAGCAACAAAAAAAGTAACAATACATATTCCAAGAACAAAAGCAGGAAAAACAGAAGTTGATGATTTTGATGAAGCAAAAGTGATTGAAACTTATAATGTTACACCAGCTCAATTAATAGAAGTAAAAGGACTAATGGGAGATTCATCAGACAATATTCCAGGTGTACCAGGAGTAGGAGAAAAAACAGCATATAAATTAATAGGAGAATATAAAACAATAGATAATTTATATGATTTGCTAGAAAAAGATGAAGCACCAACAATAAAAGGAAAATTAAAAGAAAACTTAATTCAAAATAAAGAGATAGCTATTCTTTCAAGAGAGCTAGGAAGAATAAATACTGAAGTACCAGTAGAAGAAATATCTATAGAAGATTTAAAAATAAAAGAATGGAATAAAGAAGAAGTTTATAAAAAATTTAAAGAATTAAACTTCAATAGATACATAGATAGATTTGGACTAGCAGGAGAAGAAGAGGTAAAAGATTTAGCAGATTTATTTAAATTAGAAGAAAATGCAGAAATCGAAAAAATAGTAGAAGAAATAAACTCACAAAAAGAATTGATTTTTTACATATATAAAAATGATGAAAAATCAAGTAAGAATATTATAAAAAAGAAGATTAAATCTATTAGTATTTATAATAAAAAAGATCAAGTTGTATATTATATAAAAATAAACAATGAAAATTTTGTAAAATATTTTAAAGAAGTTTTTGAAAATAAAGATATAAAAAAATATGGATACAAATTAAATGAAGATTATGTATTATTAAAAGAGCTTGGAATAAAAACAAACAATATCTTTTATGATGCAGAAATTGCAGCATATGTAATAAATCCAACAAATAAATATACAATAAATGATTTATCAATGGAATATTTAAGTATAGATATAAATGAATTTGTAGAAGAAGAAAATTCATCAAAAGGTACAGTAAGTGGACAAATTAATTTTTTTGACCAAGTAGAAGAAAATGATAGCGAAAAATATGAAATATCAATGTATGCGTATGTAATAGGAAATCTACATGATAAAACAATAAAAAAATTAGAGGAGTACAATAGCTTAGATTTATTTAATAACATAGAAATGCCACTATTAGAAGTTCTAGCAGAGATGCAATTTAATGGAATGTATGCAGATAAAGATGAATTAATTCAAATAGGTGAAAAGTTAAAAGAAAGATTAGATATACTAACAACAGAAATTCATGATTTAGCAGGAGAAGATTTTAATATAAATTCAACTAAACAATTAGGACAAATATTATTCGAAAAATTAGAATTACCAGTATACAAAAAAACAAAAACAGGATATTCAACAGATGTAGATATATTAGAAAAATTAAAAGGTAAACATCCAATAATTGAAAAAATACTAGAGTATAGAAGTTTAACAAAATTAAACTCAACATATGTTGAAGGATTGCTTCCATATATAAACGAAAAAACAGGAAGAATTCATTCATATTTTCATCAAACAATAACAGCAACAGGAAGAATAAGTAGCACAGAGCCAAATTTACAAAACATACCTACAAGAATAGATTTAGGTAAACAATTAAGAAAAGTATTTAAACCAAAAGAAGGATATGTGTATATAGATGCAGATTATTCTCAAGTTGAATTAAGAGTATTAGCACATATTTCACAAGATGAAAATATGGTACATGCATTTTTAAATGGAGAAGATGTTCATAAACAAGCTGCATCAAAAGTTCTAAATATTCCAATAGAAGAAGTAACAAAAGAGCAAAGAAGCTCTGCAAAAGCTGTAAATTTTGGAATTGTTTATGGAATAAGCGATTTTGGTCTTTCAGAACAACTAGGAATAAGTAAAAAGGAGGCTAAAAATTATATAGATCAATATTTAGAAAAATACAGTGGAATAAATAAATTTATGGAAGATATTGTTGAACAAGCAAAAAAAGATGGATATGTTGAAACACTATTCCATAGAAGAAGATATATACCAGAGCTAAGCTCTAATAATTATATGGTAAGACAATTTGGAGCAAGAGCCGCAATGAACACACCAATACAAGGAACTGCAGCAGATATAATGAAAATAGCAATGGTAAATTTATATAAAGAATTAAATGAACAAAAACTAGATGCTAAAATAGTTCTTCAAGTTCATGATGAACTAATGGTAGAATGTAAAAAAGAGCAAAGTGAAATTGTACAAAAAATCCTAAAACAATGTATGGAAGGTGCAATAAAATTATCAATACCACTAGAGGTAGAAACTTCAGAATCAGAAAATTGGTATGATGCAAAATAAACTTTAATGAATGTATACAATGTAATTAAGTTAAGATGCTAGACTTAAAAATAAGCCGGATATGTGAATATATATATTAAAAATCCGTTCCTTACTGGTCGTCTTTTCGCAATATAATTTATACTAAAATTGAATTTGAAATACTGATTGCCATAGAAGACGTTAAGTGACTCTCAAACGAGCTAAGTCACTGCATTTTAATATATATATTCACATATTCTACTCTATAAAAACAAGTAATTGCTTTAACTTAATGATATTTATGTCCACAAAGTTTAAATTTTACAAAAGAAAGGAAGAAATGTTAATGCCGAAATTTCTAAAAGTTTTGATTACAATTATATTAATAATATTAATATCATATTTTGGAATTGTAAAAATATTAAACATTCCAGAAAAAATAATGAAAAAAATATATCCTAAAAATTATTCTGAATATGTAATAAAATATTCACAAGAATATAATGTAGATCAACTATTAATATATGCAGTAATAAAAGCAGAAAGTAATTTTGACGAAAACGTAGTATCCAATAGTAATGCAAAAGGATTAATGCAACTTATGGACTCAACAGCATATGAAGTAGCAAATAATATAATAACAAATCAAACATTTGAACCAGATATGTTGTTTGATGCAGAAACCAATATAAAAATAGGAACAAAATATTTGTCTGAATTATTAGAAAAATATGATGAAAACTATTATTTAGCACTAGCTGCATATAATGCTGGAATTGGTACTGTGGATAGATGGATTGAAGAGGGCACAATAAAATCAGATGGGTCAGATATTGAAAATATTCCATACAAAGAGACTAATAATTATGTGAGAAAAATTATAAGGGATTATGGAATTTATGAGAAGTTGTATTAGTTTTTTTGCAAGTTCTTAAAAAAGACAAAGAAACTACTATATAAGTATATTATAGTAAGTTTTCTTGTCTTTTTATTTTATGAGATAAATATAATGAGCGATTAAGTAGATGTTGATTGCAATAAAATTATAATTTTGTTGTAGATTAGTGTTTTTACATTGAATGTTTTAATTAGATGTTTTGGCTTGAAGAATTTTATTGACAAAATGAATAAATAATGTTTTAATAAGCACTAGAAAATTGATTTTCATATATATAGCAAAACAATAAAATTTAAATTCAAAAAAAATATTAAAATTCTAAAGTGTAAAATCTTACACAAAATCTCAATAAAAAATTGAAACTCAAAAATAAATATGCTAGAATGGAAGTGATAAATGAGTAATCTAAAGCCAACGAATGACTTTGTTTTCAAAAAATTATTTGGAGAAGAAAAAAATGTTGATATTTTAAAAGACCTAATACAGGCAATATTACCAGAAATGAAAATTGCAAAAGTTGTAGTGAATAAAGATGTAAGTTTAGAAAGAAAAATGATAACAGATAAACTAGGAATATTAGATGTAGTAGCCACATTAAATAATAATACAAAAATAAATATAGAAATGCAAGTAGAAAATCTACATAATACAATAGAAAGATCAGTATTTTATCAGTCAGGATTGTATCAGGAAAGTTTAACAAAAGGAATGCAATACACACAAGTTTTCAAAACGATAGGAATATGGATAACAAATTATGATGTATTCAAAGAAGGACCATTTCATGAAATAGCACGATTAAAAAGAGATTACGAAAATATAATATTAACAGATAAATACGAGCTACATTATATTCAATTATCAAAATTCAAAGAAAAATGCAAAAGAATATCAACAAAGCTAGAGCAATGGTTAACATTTATTATTAACGAAAATATGGAGGAAATAAAAATGGTTAACAATAAATATGTAAAAAAAGCAGAAAAAGAGCTAGAATACTTAAGTGGAGACGAAGAAACAAGAAGACTAGCTTATTTAAGAGAAAAAGCAATAAGAGATGAACTAGCAGCAATTGCACAAGCAAAAGATGAGGGAATCAGCGAAGGAATAAGTAAGGGAATCAGCCAAGAAAAAATAAAAATAGCACAAAAAATGTTAGTAGAAAATATTGATATTGAAACAATATCAAAAATAACAGAATTAACAAAAGAAGAAATTGAGAATATAAAAAATGAAAAAAATAATTAATAAAAAATCAAAAAAACAGCTTAAGATCAAAAGCAAATAAAAAATATAAAATCAATTTTCTTAAAAAAGCAAGGAATTTACTATACTAGCATATTATAGTAATTTTCTTGTTTTTTTACTTTGAAATCAAAACTTTATAATTATTCAAAATTATTTTTAATTAACGCTACCATAACTATTTACAAATAAAACTAATTATGAAATAATAAGAAAAAATTCAAAGGTGATAAAAAAATGAAAAAAATATTATTTGCAGCTCATTCATTAGAAATAGGGGGAATCGAAACTGCACTTGTAACATTAATAAATCATTTAGCAGAAAAGCAATATGACATAACTTTAGTACTAGAAAAAAAACAAGGAATTTTTCTAAATCAAATAAACAAAAAAATAAAAATAATTGAATATTCACCAAGTTATTGTAAAAATAAATTCATTGCAAAATTAAAAAATGGAATTAATCGATTTAAATATATAATAAAACATAAAAATAAATATGATTGTTCAATATCATTTGCAACATATTCTTTACCAGATTCATTCGTAGCAAGAACATCTTCTAAAAATAGTGTATTATGGGTGCATAATAATTATTTAAGTTTTTTCAATAATAATGAAGAAGAATATTCAAAATTTTTTAATGACTTAAAAGTAGATTCTTTCAAAAAAATAGTTTTTGTATCAGAAGAATCAAAAAATGACTTTGAAATAAGATTTAAAAATTTAAAAGAAAGATTAATTGTATGCAATAATTTAATTGACTATCAAAAAATAATTTCAAAATCAGAAGAAAAAATTGAACAAATAAAAAAAGATGAAGTAATATTTTTAAACATAGGAAGACATGATGAAAAGCAAAAAAAATTATCAAGACTAATAGATGCAAGTAAAAAATTAAATGATAATGGATATAAATTTAAAGTACTATTAGTAGGAGATGGGGAGAATAATAAAGAATATAAAGAAAAAGTAAAAAATCTAGGACTAGAAGAAAAAATACTATTTTTAGGACCAAAGAAAAATCCATATCCATATTACAAAATGTGCGATTCAGTAATATTAACATCGGAATTTGAAGGATATCCAGTTGTATATATAGAAGCACTAACATTAGGAAAGTCAATAATAACAACAGATGTATCAGATAGCAAAAAAGATATAGAAGGAAAATTTGGATTAATATGTGAAAAAAATGTAGAAGATATCTACGAAAAAATGAAATATTTCATAGAAAATGGGTATACCATAAAACAAAAATTTAATCCAGAAGAATTTAATAAAAAAATAATAAAAACAGTAGAAAATATTATTAGTGAGGAAAAGTTTGAAAAATAATTTATAAATGATTATTTTTTAACAAAATTTGCGCCTTAAAAGAAAGGAATGTTAGTAATTATGAAAAAAATTAGTATAATAATTCCTATATATAATGTAGAAAAATATTTAAAAAAATGTTTAGACTCAGTAGAAAATCAAAAGTACCAAAATATAGAAGTAATACTTGTAAATGATGGTTCAACAGATAAATCAGAAGAAATTATAAAAAAATATCAGGAAAATTACAGTAATATAAAAGTACTAAAAAAAGAAAATGGTGGACTTTCTGATAGCAGGAATTTTGGAGTAAAAAATGCAACAGGAGACTATATTTGCTTTATAGATTCAGATGACTATATAGATAAAAATTTATTTTCAAATTTAGAAAAATATTTAGACTTAGATTACGATATGATAAAATACAAATTAATAAAAGTTGATGAAAATTATAATCAAATTGAAAAAATCGATGGACCAATATTTGAAAATAAAACAGGAGAAGAATCATTTAACATATTATATGGTCAAGATATAATGTTACAACCAGCATGGTTATATTTATACAAAAAATCTTTTTGGGATGAAAATAAATTTGAATATCCTGTAGGAAAAGTTCATGAGGATTTTGCAACAACAGCTCTAATGATGTTAAAAGCCAAAAAAGTTATATCAACAAATATTTATGGATATTATTACTATCAATCAAATTCAAGTATTACACGAGGAAATGATGAACCAAAAAAAATGAAAAGAGCATTAGATATGTTAGAGCATTATGACAATATGATTCAAAAAATAAAAACATATGATATATCAAAGATAACAGAAGAAAATATAAAAATATATTATACAAACTGTATAATTCTCAAAATAGAAGAATTATCAGAAGAAAATAAAAAAATTTATATTAAAGAAATTAAAAAAAGAAAAATGTTTAAAAATATAAAAGCCAGAAATTTTAAACAATTATTAAAAAAGATAGTTTTAAATATTAATGTAAATTGGTATTTAAAATTAAGATAAATTGGAGGAAATATGCCAAAAGTTAGTGTTATAGTGCCAGTATATAACGTAGAAAAATATTTAATAAAATCATTAGATTCATTAGTAAACCAAACATTAGAAGATATAGAAATAATAGTTGTAAATGATGGGTCTACTGATAATTCAAAAAAAATAATAGAAGTATATAAAGAAAAATATCAAGATAAAATAAAATACTTAGAAAAGCCAAATGGTGGACTTTCAGATGCAAGAAATTTTGGAATTCCATATGCCACAGGAGAATATATTGCATTTTTAGATTCTGATGATTACGTAGAACTAGATACATATGAAAAAATGTATAATAAAGCAAAAGAAGAAAATGCCGATATGGTAGAATGCGATTTTATATGGGAATATCCAAATAAAAGTAAAATAGATAACGGAATTATATATAATGGCAAAAAAGAAATGCTAATATATGCAAGAGTTGTTGCATGGAATAAATTAATAAAAAGAACTTTACTAGAAAAATATAAAATAGAATTTCCAAAAGGATTAAGATATGAAGATGTAGAGTTTTTCTATAAAATGGTTCTATACTATAATAAAGTATCTTTTGTAAAAGAACCATTAATACACTATATCCAAAGAGAATCTTCAATTTCTAAGGTACAAAATGAAAAAACAAAAGAAATTTTTGAAGTGTTAGATAATGTGATAAAATATTATAAAAATAAAAATTTATATAATGAATATAAAGATGAATTGGAATATACATATACACGATTACTATTATGTAGCTCTTTATTTAGAATGGTGAAAATAAAAGATAAAAAAGTAAAAAAAGAATTATTGAATACAACATGGACAAACTTAAATGAAAAATTTCCTAATTGGAAGAAAAATAAAATATTAAAAGAAAATAAATCAATGAAAAATTTATATATGAAAACAATAAATAAAATTACATATAAAATTTATTGCGCAATTTTTAGTATTGTAAAATAAGAGGTGAGACTAATAAAAAAGAAGATTTTATTTGGAATAACAAGTTTAGGCTTAGGTGGAGCAGAAAGAGTATTAGTAGATATATCAAATAAACTATGCGAAAAATATGATATAACAATTTTTTCAATTTATGATAAAGGTGAATTAAAAAAAGAGCTTAATAAAAATATAAAATTTAAATCATTATATGATTGCAGATATGATGAATTATCAAAAATACAAAAAATGTGGATTCCAATCAAAATATTATTATTCAGTAAATTTATATATAATAAAAAAATAAAACAAGATTATGATGTAGAAATTTCTTTTTTAGAAGGTCCAATAACCAGATTATTTGCTACTAAAAATAATAAAACAAAAAAAATAGCTTGGATTCATAATGATATAAAAAGAGTTTTTGGTTCAGGGATAAAATCTAAATTAAAAAGAAATATAGATAAAAAAATATACACAAAATATAATGACCTAGTATTTGTAAGTAATGATAATATGGAAAAATTCCAAGAAATATATAATGATATAAATACAGAAAATATGCATGTAATTTATAATTATATAGATAGTGAATTAGTAATAAAAAAATCAAAAGATTATATTAATTTTGGGAATCATTTCGGACAATTAGATGAAAAGATTTTTGTTACAGTATGCAGATTAGTAAAGCAAAAAGCATTAGATAGGCTAATAAAAATTCATAGTAAGCTTATTAAAAATGGGTATAAGCATAAATTTTACATTATTGGAGATGGACCAGAAAAAGAAAATTTAAAAAGTTTAATAGATCAAGAAAATGTAAAAGAAACATTTATATTATTAGGAAAAAAAGAAAATCCATATCCATATATAAAACAAGCAGATTATTTTTGCCTACTTTCATATTTTGAAGGATATGGAATGGTTTTAGAAGAAGCAAAAATATTAAACAAAAAAATTATTATTACAGATACTGCTGCAAGAGAAAGTTTAGAAGGATATAAAAAAGGTATCATTCTGGATAATTCTGAAGAGGGAATATATAATGGTTTATTAAAAATAATAAAACTAGATGAAAATAATAATGAAGATATAAATGATGAGTATCAATATGATAATAATGATAAGATTCAAAAAATTATAGATTTAGTAGGTGAGTAAATGAAATTTTCTATATTAACTGCAACATATAACAGAGCAAAATATTTGCCAAAGTTGTATGAAAGTATAGTGGATAATATTGACGAGGATTATGAGATAGAATGGCTAATTATGGATGATGGATCTACTGATAATACAGAGGAAGTTTGTAAAAGTTTCGTGAATGAGAAAAATTTAGTAGTTAAATATTATAAACAAGAAAATCAAGGAAAGATGCAAGCTATCAATAATCTAGCCAAATATGTAAGTGGAGAGCTGTGGATTGAATGTGATTCTGATGATTATTTTGTAAAAAACTCATTTAAAATTATAAAACAATATTATGAAAAAAACAAAGAGCAACAAGATATATATGCATTTGCATTTTTGAAATATGACCAAAATAAAAAAAATATGGGACAAAATTTTAAAAAAGAAAAAACGACTATGTTTAATTTGTATTTTAAAGAAGGAGAAAATGGCGAAAAGGCATTAGTCTTTGTGACAGATATAAGAAAAAAATACCATCATGAATTAGAGCATAGCGAAAAATTTGTAACAGAAGCAAGAATGTATCATAAAATGGACAAAGATTATAAGATGCTATGTATTAATGAGCCAATAATGATATGTGAATATCAACAGGAGGGATACAGTAAAAACATTAATAATGAATTTATAAATAATCCATATGGTTATTATAAATATTTTTATGAGATTTTAAAGGATATGGATACGAAAAATATATTATTCAAAAAGAGATTATATGTAATAAAACATTATATATTATTTTCTTATTTAACACATCAAAAATGTAGAATTAATGTTAGAGGTGTGAAAAATAAAATTTTAATTGTTTTATTGTATATTCCAGGATATATAAAATCTTATATGTATATAAGAAGATAACTCAAATAATGTATTAAATGTATCTAGCTACTATAAAAATGGAAATGTAGCTTTTGTAATAAAATCAAAATAAAAAATATAAAAAATGTGATATAGTTTTCATTTGTTTTTGTTTGGTTAAGTTATGTAAAAGAAAAAAATATATAGATAAAAAGCCGTAATGTAAGCATTTTCGATACTTTGCTGTCATCCTTTTTTCTTTTCTGTGTACAGTTAATAAGAATTTACAAAAATCAAAGTTTTTTCTTGTTTTTTATTTACAAAAGGTGAAATTTATGAGAAAATTATAATCGATTATGAAAAAATACATACGATTTTGATATAATTTCTCAAGTATAAAATGTATATAGGAGGAAAAATGGAAAGTAACAACGAAGATAGAATTATTGTAGAGAATGTAAATAAAAGCTTTAATATATATTATGATAAAGCAAATAGTTTAAAAGAAAAATTACTATTTTGGAATAGAAATAGAAAAGAAAAAAGAGAAGTTTTAAAAGATATTAATTTAACAATAAAAAATGGAGAAGCAGTGGCTTTAATTGGATCTAATGGAAGTGGTAAGTCTACATTGCTTAAATTAATGACAAAAATTATTTATCCAGATTCGGGGAAAATAGTTACAAATGGAAAACTAACTTCATTGTTAGAGCTTGGTGCTGGTTTTCATCCGGACTTTTCTGGAAGAGAAAATATTTATTTCAATGCTTCAATTTTTGGTCTAACAAAGAAACAAATAAATGAAAGATTAGAGCAAATAATAGATTTCTCTGAGCTAGGTCTATATATTGATAACCCAGTTAGAACATATTCATCAGGTATGTATATGAGGTTGGCGTTTGCAATTGCAATAAATGTGGATGCAGACATATTACTTATTGATGAAGTTCTAGCAGTTGGAGATCAACATTTTCAGGAAAAGTGCATAAAAAAGATGAAAGAGCTAAAAGAAGAGGGAAAAACAATGGTCTTTGTAACACATAGTATGGCAACTGTAAAAGAATTTTGCAACAGAGCGGTATGGTTATGTAATGGAAAAGTGAGAATTGATGATGAACCAGATAAAGTAATAGAAGAATATTTAAAAGAAACAATATAGATTTATAAGTGAAGGAAAGGAAATTTAAATGGAAATAATAAAAAATTTATATAATTATAGGGAACTTTTGAAAACCAATATTACAAAAGATATTGGTGGTAAGTATAAAAAATCATTTTTGGGTGTATTATGGTCCTTTTTAAATCCACTATTGCAAATAGCTGTGTATGCTTTCGTATTTCAAGTTGTATTAAAAAGTAATATACCAAATTATGCAGTATATTTATGTTGTGGATTGATACCATGGCAATTTTTCTCTTCTATTGTTAATAGAGGCGCTGCAACAATAATAGATAACGGAAATATATTGAAAAAGGTGTACTTTCCCAGGGAGGTTTTACCAGTATCTTTAGTAACAAGTGAAGCGGTAAATTTTTTAATTTCAACTATTATAATTTTATGTTTTGTCATATTTGGAAAAATTGGGCTATCAGTTAATATCTTATGGTACTTCGTTGTTTTGTTGATACAATATCTTGTATCAATAGGAATTGCATTTATTGTTTCAGCTATAACTGTTTATTTTAGAGATTTGCTACATATTCTTGGAATAATAATGCAACTTTTATTTTATGCAACACCAATTGTATATTCTGTAGAACAAGTACCAGAAAAATTTTTATGGATTATGAAATTAAACCCAATGTCATATTTAATTACAAGTTATAGAGATATATTTTATTTTAAAACTGCTCCAAGTATGCATAATTTATTAATTGCAACTGCAATGGGTGTAATTCTAGTAGGAGTTGGACTCGTAACATTTAAGAAACTAGAAAAAAGATTTGCTGAAGAGCTATAGGAGGACACAATGGAGAAAATAATACATTACTGTTGGTTTGGTGGTAAGCCACTACCTAAAATGGCAAAGAAATGTATAAAAAGTTGGAAAAAGTATTTACCAGATTACAAAATTAAACAATGGAATGAAATTAATTTTGATGTAAATATGAATAATTTTGTTAAAGGGGCATATGAAAAGAAAAAATGGGCTTTCGTTAGTGATTGTGCAAGAACATATGCATTATTAAATCAAGGTGGAATTTATTTTGATACAGATATGGAATTGAAAAAAGATATATCTTTTCTTCTTGATAAAGATTTTTTTATTGGAAGAGAAGATAGTGGTTATATTGCAGCTGGAGTAATTGGCGTAAAAGAAAAAAATAATAAAATTATTAAGCAATTGATGGACAGGTATAACGAATTTGAAACGTTTGATGAAAATAAAGTGTACGAATTTGCAATTCCAAAAATTATTACAAATATTCTTGAAAAATATTCAAAGCAAGTTGATAGGAATGGTATAGAAATATATGATAAATCGGTGTATGTATATCCGAGAGAATATTTTTATCCACTAAGTTATGATCATCAAAATAATATTTTTACAGATAATACATGTATGATTCATTATTATGATGCTTCATGGACTCCAAATAGTGAACAGTTTATAAATAAATTGCATAGAAAATTTGGAACAAAAGGTGGAGATAGAATATATAATTTTCTTCATTTCTTTTCAAATATAAAAAAAAGAGTTATTAGTAGGACAAAAGATTTTATTAATAGAAAAAAAATTTGGGCATCAATACATTTTCATATAGAGAAAAGAATAAAAAAATTAGAAGAAAAGATGAAAAAAATTAAAGATGGTGATTATATTGTTATTCAACATCCATATTGGATTGGTGTAGGAAATGTTGGAAAAGATAATTTTAAATATATTATCGAACAAATAGAAGTGTATACAGAGAAAGAAGCAAAAAAAATTGCTGAAGTTATATGTAAAGAAAATAAAAGATTAGTGATTTTTAATGGTTTTGCTATGGGATGGGATAATATAGCCAAGGAAATAAAGAGAATAAACAAAAATATTATTATAAAAGTTTTATGGCATGGAAGTCATGCTTTATTATCGGAAGATTATGATTGGGTAGCTTTCAATACTATAATGGATTTATATAGAGCGAAAATTATAGATGAATTTGGTTTAGTTAAAAAGAGTATGTATGATTTCTATAAAGCAAAGGGATTTAATGTAAGTTTTATTATGAATAGTATAAATATTGAAAATCCTAAAAAGTATAAAAAAGAAAGAAAAGATAAAGAAAAGATAAAGATAGGATTATACTCATCTGGAGATAGATGGGTAAAAAATTCATATAATCAAATTAGTGCAGTAGCTCTTATTGAAAATGCAGTCATGGATGCGATTCCTATAAATGAAAAAACAAAAAAAATGTGTGAAATTTTTGGAATTGAATATACAGGAGAAGAAGGACACATTAAAAGAGACAATTTATTGGAAAGAATTGCAGGTAATGATGTAAACTTATATGTAACATTTACCGAATGCGCTCCATTAATTCCATTGGAAAGTTTGGAATTGGGTGTGCCATGTATAACAGGAGACAATCATCATTATTTTGAAGGTACAGAATTGGAGAAGTATTTGGTTGTTACAAAAGAAGATAATATAATAGAAATAAAAAATAAGATAGTATATGCATTGGAAAATAAAGATAAAATTCTTGAGTCATATAAAAAATGGAAAGTAGATTATGTAAAAAAATCCAAAAAAAGTATTGAAGATTTTCTATTGAAATAATGTATAAGAAAGTGAGTGAAAAAAGTGAATAAAAATAAAATAATAAAAATTGTTGGAGCAATATTTCTTTTTGCGTTATTGGCAGTTATATATTTTGAATATCCAATGACTATAATGCCAGATTCAACAGAATATTATGGATATCTAAAAATTTTTTATGGAAAAGAGCCATTTTCGTCATGGAATATAGTTAGAGGACCAAGTTTTCCATTTGTGCTATATATTTTTACATTGCTCTTTGGAAATAGCCAATTGGGACTATTAATAGGAACTTTTATATTATATTGTATAATGCTAATTATAGGTTTTAAGTTTATAAAAAATATAGATTACAGAAACAAATTTGAAAAGATAGCATGCTATATTTTGTATATTGTATGTATAATGTTTAATCCAATGATAATTGGATATATGCATGGATTATTGACAGAGTTTGTTGCTACTCCAATGTTTATTATAACTGTGTTTTTATGTACAAAATGGATGAAGAATGACTTGAAACTATGGAAAAAAATAACACTTTCTATTGTACTAGTTATAAACTGTGTTTTTATGTGGTTTTTGAAACAACCGTATGTTTTTATTGCTTTAGCACCTATTTTTATAAGTGGTATTATTTCGATTTTTGAGAAACCAAAACTAAAAAATATTATATATAAACTTGGGATAATAGTTACTTCTGTTGTTTCTGTTATTATAGGTATACAAATTTGGAATGCCATTTTATTAAATAACCATGTTGATGATAGCTCTGGTAGAGATACAAATTCATTTATAAAAGGAGCAATAATAAATGGAAATACGGCTTTTTCAATTGACTTCTATGAGAGTCACTACCAAAAAGATTATATTGTTAATTCAGATTTAATATCAAATGAGGATAAAGAAGAAATAGTAAAAATTTTGAATGGAAGTAGTGAATATAAAAGCTTTAAATTAATTAATGTATTTTATAATTTTTCAAGTAGAGAAGAAGATAATATTTCTAAAAAGATAGCGCTATTTTCTAAAGAAGATGATTTTACAACAGGTGATGCTTTAAAAATGTATTTTAAATTGATTACAAAATATCCAGGAAAGACAATTAAATCATACATAGCTAATTACCTTGCAATTGCAGATGTAGTGCCAAGTGTGCGCCATAAAGATGCAAATGTATATTATCCTAGCACCACTTCAGGGTACTATTATGAAAATCAATCAATTGGATATAGTATTTTTTATTGTGAAGATAATATGCTTTGGCTAGACGAGAATCATCATTTGTATGATAACGTTAAAAATTTAAAGACAGATAACAATTCAAATAAAAGATTGGACAAAGTTATATACAGTGACTTTGGAGCTGTGAATTTTGTATTCAAGGCAACTATTGTTCTCATACCTGCTCTTATGATTTTCTTAATAATTATTATATATATAACTCACAAGAGAAAAATAAAAAATACAAATTTAAAAGTTGCATTTATAATTATAGGTAGTGCATTTATTCACATAGTATTTCATGCTATGACGGGAGCTATAATAGATAGATATGCAATACCTGTTTGGCCAGCATGTATTATAGCAATATTGATAATGATATTTGGAAGATATAGCGTAAAAATTGATAATGATATAAATAATGCATCAGAAATAGAAGAAAAAATTAAAAAATAAATTTGATTAAGGAAAAAAAGGGAGCGTAAAGTTATGGGAAAAGTTTTAATAGTTGTGCCTGCATATAATGAAGCATTAAATATTGAAAAAACGATTAACGATATAAAGAATAATACTAAATATGATTATATAATTATTAATGACTGCTCTAAGGATAATACTCAAGAAATATGCAGTAAGAACGGATATAATGTACTCTCATTACCGATAAATTATGGATTAACAAGTGGTATTCAACTAGGAATGAAGTATGCATACCAAAATGATTATGATATAGTGATACAGTTCGATGGAGATGGACAACATCAAGCAAAATATATAAATAAACTCGTAGATGAAATTGAAAAAAATAATTGTGATATTGTTATTGGATCTAGATTTGTTGAAAATAAAAAACCTAAAACAATGAGAATGCTTGGAAGTAGAGTTATATCATTTTTTATTAAGCTTACGACATTTAAGACAATAAAGGATCCAACTTCTGGAATGAGAGTTTACAACAAAAAGGCTATAGAAGAATTTTATAAGAATGCAAGCTTGACACCAGAGCCAGATACATTAGTATATATGTTGAAGAAAAAAATGAGTATAAAAGAAGTTCAAGTAGAAATGAGTGACAGAGAATTTGGAGAATCATATTTAAAGCCACTTAAATCAATAAAGTATATGATGAATATGATTTTTTCAATATTATTTGTTAGAATGATTACTAGAAGTGGTAAGTAATGGAGGATAAAGATGTCAATTGTATTAAGAGTTATATTAATTATAAGTTCAGTATTATCGTTTATATTATGTGTAAAAAAAATAAAACAAGCTAAACTTGCTGTAGAAAATTCAATTGTTTGGTTAACTGGAAGTATTATTTTAATTTTGATGAGTATTTTTTCGGATTTTGTAACTTGGATTTCCTCAAAATTAGGATTCATTTCACCAGCCAATTTTGTATTTATGAGTATAATTGCTTTTTTATTAATTGAAGTTTATATAAACAATTTAAAGTTATCAGAGCTAAATGAAAAAATTAAAAACTTAGATCACTATATTGCTTTAAAGGAATATAAAGAGAAAAATAAAGATGGAGAGAAAAAATCGGTATAAACCCATGAAACAAAAAGGTATAGCTAATCAATAATAATACAATATTGATTATATGTTTAAAAAGTTAATTATGAAGGGAAAATTGAAAATGTTTGATTATAATATAATCAAAAAAATTAAGACAAGACCTAAAGTCAGCATTATCATTACTGTTTACAATGGGGAAAAGTACTTAAGAGAGTGTCTTGAATCAATAAAGGGTCAAACATTAAGTGAAATAGAAATAATTTGTGTTGATGATGGATCTACAGATAATTCCTATAATATTTTGAAAGAATATAAAAAGAATGACTCTAGATTTAAGGTAATAAAAAAAGAACATTCTAATGCAGGAGACTCTAGAAATTTTGGTCTTAAAAATGCAAATGGAAAATATCTATTATTTCTTGATTGTGATGATTATTTTAGCAAGGATTTATGCAATGATACATATAATAAAGCAAAATTATTTGATGCTGACATAGTGTTTTTTGAATATGAAACATTAATGGATGATGGCAATAAGAAAGAATTAAAAAAAATTCCGCTTGATTCAAACATTTTGTGTAATTGTACATTTGGTGCTGAACAATTACAAGATAGATTGTTTCAAATTACAGCTCCATGTGCATGGACGAAATTGTTTAATAGAAAGTTTGTTATAAAAAATGGTTTGAAATTTCAAAGTTTAGGAAATACAAATGATTTGTTTTTTACAAAAACAGCTATTACACAAGCAAAAAGAATGGTTGGTTTAAAAAAAGTGTTAGTAACATACAGAACTAATTTAAAAAATAGTACACAAGGGAAAAAAGATAAATCACCACTTGATTTTTATGATGCATATAAACAAATAAGGTCGTTTTTGATTGAGAAAGGGATATACGAAAATTTAAAAGAATCTTTTATTTGTGATGTAATATCATGTGCGGTATGGAATTATAATACAGTAAAACTGGAAAAATCTAAAGAGGCTATTAAAGAGATTTTCAATAAAGAGGGTATAAAATTATTTGAAATTGATAAATTATTTGAAAAAAATAATGAAATAGATGAGGTGTATAAGAAATTTAAAGAGTTGTTTATAGAAGAATAAAAATAATTGCATGTA
>JAGBDU010000039.1 GCA_017937285.1 Clostridia bacterium | reverse complement strand
TTTAATTTTTAATTTTTATTTTTTATATTTTATTTTTATTCTTTATTTTTATTCCTTATTTTTTATTTAAATCTGATAATATCTTTGATTTTAATTCATTCCAATTTAATCCGACTTATGTATTCTATAGATTTATTATTTAAATATATATCTTTTTTAGCTATTTCATTCCACTCTTTTATTGTAGGAAATTTACCTTTTTCTTTTACTATTTGTTTTATTTGATTATATACTATCTTATATTCCATATACATTATATTATTTTGTATATTAGAAAAATTTTTTATATAATATGTTTTTATTAATTCATCCAATTCTTTACTAATTTCTAATGTTTTTACTGCATCAATTCCGCTTTTTTCTATTTCTGTATGCAAACTTTTTCTTAATTTTTCCATTTGTTTTTCTATATCTCTATAAATCATCTTACCACCTTATATAATTCTTTTTCGTCAATATTTAAAGCTACAGCTATTCTTATTATCATAGATAAACTCGGCTCTTTTTCTCCTCTTTCTATGTAATTAAGGTGAGATTTGGAAATGCCTGTCTTTTTAGATAATTCTTCAAGACTCAGATTATTCTTTTCTCTTACTTCTTTCAGTTTTATTATTATATACATATAACCACCATCTATAGTATGTCTTATTTTTAAAATAACATACATATTGTTCTCTATGGTGGAAATTCTGTATATTTTAATAAAAAGACCTAACTATTTTTCAACATTTTTCGACATTCTTTAATTTTTGTATTTTAGTCATTAGTTTACTTTTACTTTTATTTTATCATTGGGAACGGAGATTTTTGACACAAAAATTGTAGTCGGGAAAATGGGACGGTTCTCTTTTCCCGACTACAATTTTTTTATTGTTTTTTATTTTATAAAGTGATATAATTACAAAACAAAAAAAGAAAAGAGGTAATACATGACAAAATCACAAGAATTATTAAAAAAATACTTTGGATATGAAAATTTTAGAAATGGCCAAGAAGAAATAATAAATCATATTCTCGAAAGCCAAGATTGCTTAGGTATTATGCCTACAGGTGCTGGTAAATCAATATGTTATCAAATTCCAGCAATGATTTTACCCGGAGTTACAATAGTAATTTCCCCGCTTATTTCTCTTATGAAAGATCAAGTTGACAGTTTAAATCAAATTGGAATCCCTGCTACATTTATAAACAGCACATTATCATATTCTGACTATTCCCAAACATTAGAAAATATAAAGCATAATATTTACAAGATAATTTATGTTGCACCAGAAAGATTAAATTCTGAAACTTTTATAAATTTGCTAAATACTATTGATATATCAATGTTTACAATAGATGAAGCCCACTGTGTTTCTCAATGGGGACATGATTTTAGACCTAGCTACAGAGAAATTGCAAATGTTATTTTAAATCTAAAAAAGCGACCAATTGTTAGTGCATTTACAGCTACTGCGACACAAATTGTAAAAGATGACATTATAAATTTACTTCATTTATCTGAGCCATTTACTTTAACTACTGGATTCGATAGAGCAAATTTAAACTTTTCTATAAAAATTCCTGACAATAAAAATAAATTCATATCAGATTTTTTAGAAAAAAATTCTAAAAGCTCAGGAATCATCTACTGTGCAACAAGAAAAACTGTAGATGCTCTATTTGAAGAATTTGCTAGTTTAGGATATGCTGCTTCTAAATACCATGGAGGAATGAGTGAAAAGGCTAGAACTAAAAATCAAGAAGATTTTGTATATGACAGATCTAATATAATGTTTGCCACAAATGCTTTTGGTATGGGAATTGATAAATCTAATATAAGATATGTTATTCATTATAATATGCCCAAAGATTTAGAAAGTTATTATCAAGAAGCCGGTCGTTCTGGACGTGATGGCGATAATTCAAATTGTATTTTACTTTTTAGTAGAAGTGATATTGTTACAAATAAATTTTTAATAGAGCAAACTCCATCTGAAAATAATCATAAAATAGAATATGAAAAATTAAATGATATAATAGATTATTGTAATACAGATAAATGCCTTAGAAAATACATATTAGAATATTTTGGTGAGATTCCCCTATTTGATAATTGTGAAAATTGTAGCAACTGCCTTTCTACAACAGAAATTACAGATATAACAACAGATTCGAAAAAAATATTATCTTGTATTAAAAGGATGCATGAACGATTTGGATCTGGCCTTGTAACAGATGTTCTAAAAGGATCTAAATCCTCTAAAATAAAATCTATGGGATTTGATAAATTATCAACATATGGCATTATGAGTGAATATTCAAAAGATACAATTAAAGATATAATATATTTTTTAATAACTGAAGGATATATAAAATGTGTTGGAGATAAATACCCTATTTTGGTTTTAAATAATTCTGCAAATGATATTTTATTTACAAACAAACAAGTTTTTATAAAAAGAAAAATTGAAAAGATATCTAAACTAGAAAAAGGCTCATCAAATATTTTAGCAGATATTGACTATGATGCAAATTTATTTGAAACATTACGTGTTCTCAGGAAAGAAGTTGCTGAAAAAAATTCTATAGCTCCATTTATTGTATTTACTGATGTTTCTTTAAAAGAAATGTGTAAGTATTTTCCCGTGACTAAAGAAGAATTGTTAAATATCAGTGGTGTTGGTATAAACAAGTTTGAAAATTATGGAGAAGTTTTCATAAATTCAATAAAAACATATGTAGCAGAAAATAATATCGATTTATCTAATTTTTCAAAAAAATCTATTTTATCAAAAAAGAATAAAAACACATCTATAAATCAAAACAAAGTTGATACAAAAATATTAACATATAATATGTATCAAGATGGAAAGTCAATCAACGAAATTTGTGAATCTCGTGCGCTAAAAAGACCAACTATAGAAAACCACTTATTAAAATGTTTTGAAGAAGGTTTAGATATAAAATTAGAAAAAGATATTAACATAAATTTTAAGGATGAAATTTATAAAGCTATTGAAAAAGTTGGATATGAAAAACTTAGACCTCTAAAAGATATTTTACCAGATGCTGTAACATATTTAGATATTCATTATTTTGTAATTTTGTATAAAAAAGAAAAAATGATCAATATGGCATAAATATTTTATATACAATAAAAATTGAGTATATTATTACTATAATATACTCAATTTTTATTTTTTGCAATATGTTTTTGCAATTTATTATTTATTTTTTAGATTTAAATTTCTTTCTAGCTATTACTGCTGAGAATATAGCAATTCCAATAACTACTAACATTGTAAATGTTTCACCTGTATTAGGAGATGGAGTTGGTGCTACTGTATCATCTGCTGGCCAATCAATTTTTACATTTGTTTTATCAGAATCTCCAGTTCCATTTTGATATACTGTTACATCTGTATTTATTTTTTCACCATTTTCAAATGTTTTAGTTATCTTATGATTATCAGTATCTGGTACTATAGCCCATCCTTCTGGAACTTTATTTGGATCCATTGGTAAGTTTGTTTCTATAGTTACTGTTACCTCTTTAGTATCTTTTGTTGAATTTTGTGGATTATATGTTATATCTATTATTCTAAATGGCCATTTTATTGATACTGCTTGTTCATCCTTATTACCATTTGAACCTGTTAATACTACATCTTCTTTAACAATACCATTATCTTTAGAATTATTATATTTATCAAATGTGTATTGTTTTGCAATTATTTTTTTATTGTCTAAATCTGGATAATACCATCCCTTTTCATTTGCTGAGCCGTCATTTTTTAATGCTACATCATCTACTGCCGCAATTTCTTCATCTGTTTTTGATGTAATTGTAGCTGTTACATCTGCATCTTTTTTTACATTTTCTTTATCATAATTAGGTTTGAATGTTCCATTTTCATTAGTTCCACCTACGTCTTTATTTCCTATATAAGCTTCATAATTTAATTTTGTGTCAAATTCAGTAACAGTATTCATATTCATAGTTTTGTCTGTTATTAAATATGCATTTATTTTATAACCTCCATATTCATCTTTATTGTCTTCTGGATTTTCATTATATCCGAATACCAAATAATATTTCTGGTCATTTGCATTAAATACATAATTTACTGTTTTTGTTAATTCAATTATATTTTCATAAAAGAAGTTCTCATCATTTGATTTGCCTTCTCCGCCTAATTCAGAAATAATTTTATTTTGAACTTCTATAGCATCCAAGTCATATTGCGTACCTAAAGTGTTTGTTTTATCAGTAGAATCAGATAATGTAGAAACAAATTTCTTGCCATTATTTCCTAAAATTACCAATTGTATACTAAAATCAGATATTGTACCTAATTTATATTCTAAAAATTTTTTTGAAGCTATATATATATCAAATTCTTCTGCACTATTGATTTTTCCATAAAAAAGTGCATCAAGATCTCTTAAAATTCTCGTATCCGCTATTTCAAGTTTATCATTTGCCCATTCTTTTCCAAAGCCATCATATTCCCCTTGTGTACCTTCACCATCAAATAAAATTGCTTGTTCACCTGATTGTTTAACTTTATTTATATCGACTAATTCTTTTTCTGTAATTTGATTATATTCGTTAATACCTGCTCCTTTCTTAGCATATATGTCTAATAGTACACAAATATTATTTGCACCTGGCTTTATTATTTTCTCTTCTTCTGCATTTGATATACATGGTATAGCAATTATATTAAAAATCATCATTGCTATAACTATAAAACTCATAATTTTTATTTTTTTCATAAAATAACTCCCTTCTTTCTTTTGTATTAAATTTATTTTATACAACTTTTAATTTTAAGTCAATAGATTTTGCTACTGTAATTAATTTGTAATGTTTTTGTAATTTTTTTGTAATATTATTGTTTTATTTGTATTATTAATAATGTTTTTGTAATATCGCAGCCATATAAATACTCCAAAATATTAAAATATTTTGGAGTATTTATAATATTTTTATTTAATTACATTAGATTAGACTAACATTACAGGGGATAATCATGGTGGAGGTGAGGAGAATCGAACTCCTGTCCAATAATTTTTTCACATAAACTTCTCCGAGTGCAGTTTGTTATTAAAATTCCCTTATAGATAAGTCAACAAACAAACTTATTTATAAAGTAGCTATTATACTACCTACTATTTCCATAGCAAGAAATAGGTTCGTTTCCCACTAATTCGTCGCCTTATTCTAAAACGTGGGCATTATAGATAAGACGTCGCCGCACACTAGGCAGCGTATGCTAATTCGTTATTATCAGCGTTTATATTTAATTTTGCTTTTTTATAGTGGCCAAAGCAACCATCCACTACTCGCTATTTATGCTTCTAAATTACTGTCGAAACCGTTACACCCCCATATATAAAACCTATTTATTATTATATATTACTTTATTAATTTTAGCAATGGAAAATTCTTAAAATTCGTGAAAAATTATTAGATAAAATGTTACTATTCACAGCCATTTTTTTAGAGTAGTGGAAAAGGGATTATATTATAAAAAATGCAATGACGCACAGTTTGGGAGCCATAGAACCTCACTGCCAGCCAATATTTTAAAGCACATAATTACTAATGTATTAAAACTTTAGCCTGCCGACCAGTAAGGAATGGAATTTTTTATAATATAATCCCTTTGGAACGGCTCACTTTTAGCT